>NZ_BBOC01000131.1:0-9764 GCF_001485335.1 Type-D symbiont of Plautia stali
TGGTGTAATGCAGCCGCTGCGGAGCAATAGCGCGCATAACCTTTTTTCCACCCACTGCGCGGCATAGTGATCGGGCAGGAAACCGAGAAAGCGGCCGGAGAGAATGAGAAAGGCAATGCCTTCACGGTCAGTGGCGGTCGCGTTGCAGTTCAGCATCTGATGCATAGCAATGGCTTCCGTGGTCATGCGGAAAGCGGGCGCGATGGCATCATAGCGTAGCAATTCTTCATCACTGGGTGGCTGAGTCTGCGCGAACAAAGGGTGAGTGTCACTGCAATACAGCTCTGATCTCTCATCGTAAAGCTGCATATAGTCCAGTCCAGAGATCGGCGACGTCAGTGGCAACGCGCCCACATGCAAGCGCCCATCCATCAGACCGCGCTCAATGTCTGCAGCGGTCATCATACTGATATTGAGACGAATATCGGGACCGATGTCGCGCAAGGCTTCCAGCGCATGGGTAATTTTCATCCGTGGTTGCGTCACCAGATTGTTGATGATGCCAATATTAAAATCACCCCGCAGCTGCTGGTGCATTTGATTAACCTGCAGGCGAAAATGCTCGACCGCCGCCATCATGCTATCGCTATGGCGTAATATCTCGCGCCCCTCATCGGTTAAGGCAAAACCTGCCCTTCCACGCTGGCACAAACGCATGCCGAGCCGTTTTTCCAGATCGCCCATATGCAAACTGATTGCTGAGCGCGTCATGCCCAGCAGACTTTCAGCAGCAGAAAAACTGCCGCATTCATTCACGGTTTTGAATAAGCGCAATAATTTGAGGTCAAAATCTGTGATTTGAGCCAGCGACTTACTTTTCATTTAGGTGAGTAATTCAATATCTAAAGATGAATTAATAAGGATTTAACTTACCTATCGCTTAATTGCAAACTCTTCCTACACCTGCCTGGAGGAATGGAACATGACCGACGTTGTTAATACTGCATCTCTTAATCTGCAATCACACTGGATGCCCTTCAGTGCCAATCGTAATTTTCAACGTGATCCGCGATTCATCGTCGCGGCGCAGGGCCTCTGGCTCACGGATGATAAAGGGCGGCAGATCTTTGACAGCCTCTCAGGGCTGTGGACCTGTGGCGCGGGACATACGCGTAGTGAAATTCAGCAAGCCGTGGCACAGCAACTCGGCACCCTCGATTACTCACCCGGTTTTCAACATGGCCACCCTCTCTCATTCCAGTTAGCAGACAAAATCGCCCAGCACATGCCGGGGGATCTCAACCATGTGTTCTTTACCGGATCGGGTTCAGAGTCTGCGGATACTGCAGTGAAAATGGCGCGAGCCTACTGGCGTATCAAGGGTCAACCGGCAAAAACCAAGTTCATCGGTCGTGCTCGTGGCTATCATGGCGTGAACATCGCGGGCACCAGCCTTGGGGGGATTGGTGGCAACCGTAAGATGTTCGGTCAGTTTATGGATGTCGATCATATCCCCCATACGCTGCAAACCGATCTGCCCTTCACGCCGGGTCAGGCAGAAACCGGCGGCGTGGCGTTGGCGAACGAAATGCTCAAATTGATTGAGCTGCATGATGCCTCCAACATCGCGGCACTGATTGTTGAGCCTCTTTCCGGTTCAGCAGGCGCCATCATCCCGCCGAAAGGCTATCTGCAACGCTTGCGTGAGATCTGTACCCAGCACAACATTTTGCTGATTTTTGATGAAGTGATCACCGGATTTGGCCGGATGGGCCGCTGGAGCGGCGCGGAATACTTCGGCGTGACGCCGGATATCCTTAACTTTGCCAAGCAGATCACCAACGGCGCCATCCCGCTCGGCGGCGTTGTCGCCAGCAGCGAAATTTATCACACCTTTATGGCACAGCAACTTCCTGAACACGCAGTGGAGTTTGCTCACGGCTATACCTACTCCGCCCATCCGGTAGCGTGTGCGGCCGGGCTGGCCACCCTGAATTTGCTGGAAAATGAATCGCTGATTGCACAGTCTGCCGAGCTGGCGCCCTATTTAGAACACAGCTTACATGCGCTGCGCGATTGCCCGAACGTGGTGGATATTCGCAACTGTGGTTTGGTCGGGGCTATCCAACTCGCTCCACGTGACGGTGATGCGACAATCCGCCCGTTTGACGCGGGCATGGAGTTGTGGAAAGCCGGTTTCTATGTGCGTTTTGGCGGCGATACGCTGCAGTTTGGTCCGATGTTTAACACGCAACCCGCCGAACTGGATCGCCTGTTTGACGCAGTGGGGGAAGCCCTTCACCAGGTGCGTTAGTTGAATATGCTCGGCTGACCTACACGAGCAGCCGAGCACTAATTGATGCGTTTACACATATCCTTCAACATTTTCTCCATCATCTCTGCCGATTGTTCTGCTTCAATACCCTACTTTGACTCAGTCTGGATCGGCTATGAATCGTCGCCACTTTATCACTTGCCTGACGCTCGCCCCGTTTGTCGCGCAGAGCAACCTCAGCCTGGCTGCAACAGCTAAACCTGAAGTCATCCCCCTATGGCCGGGTCAGCCGCCGGGCGGTGGCGGCCCGCTGGGGGCAATGCAGTTCTCTGCCAAAGGCGCGCAGCGCAATATCGCGATGCCGACACTCACCGTGGTTAAACCGGACAATCCCAACGGGCGCGCGGTATTGATCGCCGCGGGTGGCGGCTATACGCGGATTGAAATGGGCAAAGAAGCCTGGCCGGCCGCCGCATGGCTGGCGTCGCAGGGTTACACCGCATACGTCCTGAGTTATCGCTTGCCACAGGAGGGTTGGAAAGATGGTGCCATGGTGTCTTTGCAGGATGCGCAACGTGCGCTGCGTTTAGTTCGGCACCGTGAGGATCATGTCAGTGTGCTGGGCTTTTCGGCTGGCGGACATCTGCTGGGCATGGCGGTCAATCGTCCTGATTTTCATGCTTATCAGGCAACGGACGCACAGGACAATCTTCCCGCTACCGCTGAACGCGCGGCGCTAATTTACCCAATTATTACGTTGGAACCGCCCTATTCGCATACGTCCACGCATAAGGTGTTGGTGGGTAAAGGTGGCACGCTGGCCGCCGATACCACCTGGTCAGTGCAATCCTACGTTAACCCACAGTCGCCGCCTTTTTTCCTGGTACAGGCGGAAGATGACCCCATTTCCGATCCGCACAACACGCTGATCATGGCCAGCGCTTGCCAGCAGCAGCATATTCCGGTTGAGATGCATCGCTATCCCACTGGCGGGCACGGTTTTGGCATGGGTAAACCCGGCACACTCACCACCGAGTGGCCGGGGCACTATCTACACTGGTTAAGCCGTTAACGTCGCGGGTGCATCCGCTAACGCCGCCAGTAAACCGTCTGAACTGGCGACAGCACCGAAAATGCCGCCCTGCATATGAATCATGCTCAGCGCCGCTTCATGATGTTTCAGTTCAGTGGCGGCGCAGCAGTCTGACAACACCAGGCACTCGAACCCGCGATCGTTGGCTTCACGTAACGTGGTGTGTACGCACACGTCCGTGGTGATGCCAGCGATAATCAGGTTGCGAATGCCCTGACTGCGCAGAATCAGCTCCAGATCGGTGGCATAAAATGAGCCTTTACCCGGTTTATCAATGATGGTCTCTCCCGGTAGCGGTGCCAGTTCGGGGATAATCTCCCAGCCGGGTTCACCACGTACCAAAATGCGGCCACAAGGGCCAGGTGCGCCAATTTCTGCCTGCATACGTTTGGAACGCCAGCGCTTGTTAGCGGGCAGATCGCTTAAATCCGGGCGATGACCTTCCCGCGTATGGATGATCGGGAAAGACAATTCCCGCATGCGGGCCAGCACACGCTGCAAGGGTGCAATCGGTGCGCGCGTTAGCGCGATGTCATACCCCATGCTGTCAACGTAACCCCCTTTGCCACAGAAGTCGGTTTGCATGTCGATAATGATCAGTGCGGTATCAGCGGGCGAGCCCTTTCCATCGAACGGCCACGAATACGGCGTAGAATCCACGGAAAATTCAGGCATTGTTCTGCTCCATCAGGTTGGCGGTGCTTTCGCGTTTGAATTTCACAATCAGGGTGTAACTCACCGCTGCAGTGACTAAACCAATTACCGCTTCACCAAACTGCGGGAATTCGATATGGGCAATGACGGCACACAGGCTGCCGATGGCCCACGCGGCGAAAGCGCTGCCGCGTAAACGACGCGTTTTGCGCTGTTCGCTAATTTTGGCCATAAAGATCAAATCGACGATCATCACCGCGCCAAACGGCGGCACCACAATACCGAGCAGACTCAGCCACTCGAGGAAATAGGACCACACCCCCGCCAGCGCCAGTGCGCCGCCAATCACGCCAAGGATCACCGTCCAGAGACGCATTTTGCTGCTGAAAAGATGGCTGAAGCCGACAGCACCGTTATACAGGCAATGGGTACAGACCGAGCCAAGGTTGATGAAAACAAACAGGAAAGCGATGACCGAGAGCAGCATGCCATGGCCCATTAACATCGGCAGGAAGTTGCCGCCATTATTACCCGGATCAACCGCTGCCCCTACCGCCACAATCACCACGCCAAACAGATAGGAGATGACATTTGCCATGGGGAAAGCAGAGAACGCAGCAATCACCGCTGATTTGCCATCTTTGGACCAGCGTGTGAAATCGGCCGTCATGGTGCCGGAATCGGCAAAGCCGGCTACCACCATGGTCACTGCGGTGCCCATGCTCATGGCTCCTACCGCCGTTGCACTGCCGTGGAATTGGGTGATGGTGCTGAAATCATGGTCCTGACCAATCAACCACAGCGCCACCAACCCCAGCACCACAAACAGAGGAGCGGCAATCATGCCGAGAATCGACAGTGCGCGCACGCCGAGGAAAGTGACGCCGGTGTAGAGCACCATCGCCAGCGCCGTTACCGCCAGCGCATTCCAGCCAAAGGTTTGATTGATCACGGTACCGGTGAGGCCCGTCTGGAAGGCATACCAGCCAATCACCACCGTGGAAAGAAACCCGGAGACCAGAATGTAGCCTTTGGTGCCAAAAGTACGTTTAGCTTGCAGCGCAAAGTTCCTCCCGGTATTGCCCGCAAACCAACTCAGCGCCCCGACATAGGCAAACAGCACCAGGTTGCCCAACAGAATGGCAATGATTGCGGGCCAGAAGCCCAGGTGCCATGTAATGATGCCGCCGAACAGCGCATTGGTTAGGATCATCGGGAAACCAAACCACACCGCCGATACGGAACGCGTAGAGTGACGATGGCTCAACGGAACGGGTTCGTGTTCAAACTCCTGCTCCAACGCAGGTGATGATTTATCTTTCATGGGCAACTCCGATTGAAGCGGGATAAAGGTGATTCCAGGGTTGGATGTGCTCAAAAGCGGCACTGGCCGCCAGCACCAGGCCGTCGTCCAGATGACGACCGACGATTTGCAAACCGATCGGCAAGCCGCTGGCGGTGAAGCCTGCTGGCACTGAAGCCGCTGGTTGGCCGGTGAAATTGAACGGATAACAGAACGACAGCCAGTGATCGCTGCGCACCATGCGACCATCAATAATTTCCGGTCCCTGCATGTTGAGTGGGAACGGTGGCACGGCCAGCGTGGGGGTTACCAGCAGATCGTAGCGCTGCATAAAGCGCCAAAGCTGGTTGCAGATTTTCTTGCGTGCGGTATTGGCATCGGTGAAGGTTTCCGCTCGCCAGTCACGTTGCAGCATGGCGCTGAGATGCGGCGACATGCGCGAGCCCAGTTCGGATTGCAGCTGGCGCATGCCGGTCAAATCGCTTTCAAACGCCACCAGCGCGGCAAAGGTCGCGCCTTCGTCAGCGATACCAGGATCGACTTCCTCTAATTCTGCGCCCAGTTCATGTGCAAACTTTCGCGCGGCATTAGTGACAACGTCACGCACTTCTTTATCGACCGCCACATATCCAAAGTCGGCACTGAAGGCAATGCGCAGGCCGTTTAACGGCTTCTCTAAAGCGCCAAGCCAGTCAACGTCACTGCAAGGGATTGAGTGGCGATCGCGCATATCCGGCCCGGCCATGACAGACATCATCAAGGCACTGTCGCGCACGGTGCGTGTCATCGGGCCGATATGCTCAAGGGATTCCCAACTGGATATCCCAGGATAACGTTCATCACGGCAACCCGGCCACAGTGGCACGCGGCCCATTGAGGCTTTGAAACCATAAACGCCGCAGTGTGCCGCTGGAATGCGCACGGAACCACCGCCATCGCTGCCCAGCGCAATCGGGCAAAGTCGCGCAGCCAGTGCCGCCCCCGAACCCGCACTGGATCCACCTGGCGTTTTACTCAGATCCCACGGATTACGCGGAGAGGGAAACAACGGGTTATGACCGACACCGCTGTAACCAAACTCGGGCGCTGTGGTTTTGCCGAGCAAGACGGCATCGGCTGCCAGCAAACGCTCCACCGTAATATCATCTTCTTCCGGGATAAAATCGGCATAGGCCGCGGAGCCAGAGGTGGTTTTGACGCCTGCGGTGCAAATCAGATCTTTCACCGCCAGCGGAACACCGGCGAATGCGCCCAGCGTTTCTCCTCTTGCGCGTTTCGCATCCACTGCCGCCGCTTGCTGTAACGCCCGCTCCGGTGTTGCGGTGCAAAATGCCTGAATTTGCGGCTCGCGCTGTGCCATACGTTCCAGCGCCGCCTGCGTCATTTCGCTGGCGGAAACTTCACCCTTGCGGATCAACCCAGCCAGCGTGGTGGCATCGCCATCCAGTAATGCATCAAACATACAGAAACTCCCGATTTGGTCACTTAACGGGATTAATGCAGTTTGCGTGCCAGAAAATGCCAAAAAAGGAGTACAGCGGAGCAAAGCCAGATGGGATACGGACTTGGATACAAGATCGAATACTTATGTTTGCTGAGGAGGCAGACTCAAAGCCTGAACGCACAAAAATGGCGCAGAGATGCGCCATGGATGGATGTAAATTGCGGTTTTTAGTGGGCGATTAACTGCCCCAGCGTGCGTGCGAAAACCTCAGCTTGCTGCACATCAAAATCTGACACGGTAATGCGCAAGCCATGCACCTTTTGGTCAAGACCGAAGACTTCGCCACTGCGCACCAGCCAGCCATAAGTCGCCAGTTGCGTCACAAGCCCAGCACTGTCCTGCTTTAACGGCAACCACAAGTTGACGCCATCATGCTTAAGTGACGTTGTCACTCCATGATTAAGCAGCGCGTTGCTGACTGCGGCACGCCTCTTTTGATACTGCTCGCGCGCATCAATGACCGCGCTTTTTAATGTCGCTGACTGGAGTGCCGCCAGCGTGATGTCCTGCAATAAGTGGCTCACCCAATTACTGCCCGCGTTCAGGCGAATCGTCAGGCGCTTTGCTGTCTCCTCATCGCTGGCGACGAAGGCTAAGCGCATATCTGGTCCGAGAAATTTAGAGACCGATCGCACCAGCGCCCAACGCAGGGTCTCAGGGGGGATCACAGAGTGATATTCGTGAGTGGAAAGCAGAGAAAAGTGATCATCAACGATCACCATCACCTGAGGATAGTTCGCTAGTAATGCACGAATTTGCGCGGCACGGGTGGCGCTAAATCCCCAGCCTGTTGGGTTGTGCGCACGCGGGGTTATAATCACCGCCTGAACACCCGATGCTAATACCGCGTCCAACGCATCCGCATTCAGTCCCTCTTCATCAATGCTGATGCCGACCGCACTTAACCGACTGTTTTTCAGCGTATTGATACTACTCAGGAAACAGGGATCCTCCACCACAACGCGATCGCCGCTTATCAGATAACAGTTGAGTAAACGCTCGACCGCATCCACAGCGCCATGGGTGAGTGACAGAGAGAAGTCACCTTGAATATCGTTGCCTAGCCATTCGCGCCCATAGTGCTCCAGTTCAGCATTGATAAGCGGTTCACCATACAGACGATGACGAAACTTGAGCTGGCTAATCACGCTGCTTATGTCAGGCAACAACGAGGTGGAGGGATTGCCACTGGCTAAATCGATCAGGTTGACATCAGGCGGTGAACCTTCCTGAGCAACGCTTTCCGCCACACCGAGGATCACGGTACCATTGCGTCCACGGGACTCTGCGATACCGGCTTCAATCAATCGTTTATAAGCGGATGCCACCGTGTTGCGGTTCACCTCCAGTGCAATCGCTAATTCGCGCACGGGCGGCAGGGTATCACCGGGCAGATATCCGCCCGACTGTACACCTGAGCGAATTTGTTCAAAGATTTCACCTGCGGTTTTACCTGAAATCATCATTGATCCGTGACAGATTATTTTGGCTTACGGCATATTACTCACCGCAAACAGTGATGTCTAACGCTGAACTTGCCCCATAAGCCCTTCTTTCTTGCGCTAATCCGCAATATCTGATTACAGAAATATCCGCTCAATTAACTCACCTCTTAATAAAAGATTAATCTGTACCCTTTTTTAATTTATGACGTTAAACCATTCATCAACGCCGACTTAAATAGGATTAAACGCATCACGTTCTGACACATAACTATGTCAGGGTGCTGAAGATCTTTTCATTCTTTCAAGGGGAATCAGGTGAACTATTTCGACGTATCCATTTTGGCCGTGATACAAGGGCTGGCAGAACTGCTGCCGGTATCCAGTTCCGCCCATGTCATCATGACAGAAAAACTACTTGGCCTTGATCCCAGCTCACCGGAGATGACCTTGCTGTTGGTGATGTTGCACACCGGCACCATGTTTGCGGTGATTGTTTATTTCTGGCAGAACTGGCGTGACACCTATTTCAGCTCAACCCATGCTTTTAAGAAGAATGTTTTGTTAATTATTCTGGCCACCTGTGTCACAGGCGCAGTCGGATTAACCTTAATGAAGTTAATTAAATATTTCTTTGCGGCCAATGCAGACACCTTTGAAATAGAATCTTTATTTAGCAACAGTAAAATTATTGCCAGCGGATTAGCCGCAGCCGGTTTATTAATTATCGTTTCATCGCGTCTGAAAGAAAAAGAACGTGGTGAGCTTTCCCCCTTGAGCGCAGCAGGAATTGGTTTCGTTCAGGGATTGTGCTTGCCGTTTCGCGGCTTTTCGCGCTCCGGTGCCACCATCTCGACCGGGCTTTCGCTGGGTGTGGCACGCAAACGCGTCGAGGAGTTCAGTTTCGCCCTGGCTGTGGTACTGACGCCCGCGGTGATTGTGAAAGAAGGCCTGCGTGCCTTTTCGGCTGGATCACCGAATCACGTACCTATCAGCAGCGGTATTCTGCTGCCAAGCTTAGTCGGCATGGTACTGAGTTTCGTCGCGGGCTTACTGGCATTGCGCTGGTTGTCTCGCTGGCTGGAACATGACCGCTGGCATCTGTTTGGCGGCTATTGCCTGTGCGCTGCCGTGCTGATTGGCTGGCTGGGTTAAAAGTGGCCCGACAATCTCAAAGCGCGTTTCAATGAGCTAATGCTGGCCACTGAAGCGTTTTATGGTCGCCATTAATGGCGACACTACAAGAATGGATGTGGTCTTTAGTAGGGTGCGCATTTAGGTGCAAACCGGGCACATAGGTAACACTTTAGACCGGGCACATGGGTAACAGTTATAAATTGGTATAGCAGAGGAGACTCACTATGCCCTGGACTGAGACTGTTACCATGCAACGCCTTCATTTCATCCTCGCCTGCCAGGCAGGCGATAAATCCATGACCGAGCTTTGCCACCTTCACGGCATTAGTCGAAAAACCGGTTATAAATGGCTTAAGCGTTTTAATGCTGAAGAGCTCTCCTCTGTTGAAAATCGCTCCCGTGCCCGTCTCACGCAA
>NZ_BBOC01000132.1:0-9762 GCF_001485335.1 Type-D symbiont of Plautia stali
TGGGCATTGCGCTTAACCCCAGCGCCGTTGCCTGAGCAAGCACCAGTTGGCTCAAATCAGCATCCAGTTGCTGGCGCGGACGATAGTGCGCGCGGTCGAGGCTGACATCCGTTGCCGTCATTTGAGCAATCGATTGCATCTTTTGGCTAAAGCTCTCCTGCAACTGTTTTAACAACGCCTCATCAGCTGAGCGAAACTCAATAAACAGCGTGGCCTTTGACGTCACCACGTTGGGGGAATTCGGGGCGGTTTCCACTCTGCCCACCGAGGTATGCAGGATGTCGCCATAATGGTCAGCCTCGGCGCGCACAGCGACAATGGTGTGCGCGGCGGCCAACAGCGCATCACGCCGGCGATGCATTAATGCGGGGCCGGTATGGTTCTGTTCGCCACAGAAGGTGACCTGCCATTTCAGCGCCGCCCAGGTTTCGGTCACCACGCCGATCTGCTTATGTTGCTGCTCCAGGTGCGGGCCTTGCTCGACGTGGAGTTCGAGATAGGCCGATAAGGGCAGCGCCGGTAACGGCGTACCGCAATAGCCGATGTCATGTAAGGCGGTTTGTAGTGAGATACCGTCGCCATCCACACAAGCCAAAGCCTGCTCCAGTGTCATGGCACCGGTAAATACTGAACTGCCGGTCAGGCTGGGCTGAAAACGCGCACCTTCCTCATTGGTCCAGTTCACCACCGCCAGATTGCGCTGAGCAGATTGCGGGCTATCACGCAACTGGCGCACCAAAGAAGCAATGGTGGTCGCCGCACCGGTCACACCGTAGGCACCATCAAAACGGCCACCCAACGGTTGGCTGTCCAGATGAGAACCGCACAAAATCCACGGCGCGCCTTCTCGTAACGACATCAGGCCAAAAATGTTGCCAATTTCGTCGATATGAACCTGAAAACCTTGCTGCGTCAGCCAGGTACAAAAGGCATCGCGCATCTGCTTATCGGCCTCGGAGGCCGTCAGGCGATGCAAACCTCCTGCGGGCGTCGCACCAATACGGCTACTGAGGGCAAATAGCGCATCAAATGCCTGATAATCTTGCGCTGTCATCCGCGGCATTACCGGGATGGAGGATGTTGACATGTGCGTTCTCCAGACTCGCTACAAAAGCTGCCGCAGGTGGCGCATTGGTCACTAAGGTGTCGACCGCGCTAAACGGCAGCGTATTCACAAACGTTCGCAGTCCAAATTTGCCTTCATCTGCCAGAATCACACTCTGGCGACAGTGCGTGCTCAGCACACGCCTCAATAACGCCTCAGGCTCTTCGTAATCCATAAACCCGTTCTCCCGATCCACGGCACCAATCCCCATAAAGGCGATGTCGTAATGGAACTGTCGAGCGAACTCCAGCGTATGGGGGCCAATCAGTGCGTTATCATTTCGCCGTACTCGCCCTGGTGTTAGCGTGACAGCATTCTCGCTTTGCTGCGTTAACAGCGCGGCGATATCCATTGAGTTAGTGATCACTTTCAGACGCGAAAACCGCGTTAACTGCTGCGCCAGGGCCAGCGTCGAGGTGCCGGTGTCCAGAAACAGCGCCATCCCCTCTTCCACCAACTCGCTGGCCAGTTGCCCGATGCGTACTTTGGCACGCGGCTTAATACGGCTACGGATCTGTAATGGCTGCTCCTCACTCGGCACCGGTAAAATTGCGCCACCGTGTACCCGTCGCAACACGCCTTGCTCTTCCAGATACTTCAGGTCACGGCGTATCGTCTCTTCCGATACCACGAACTTTTGCGCCAACTCCGTCACGCGCACCCGTTTTTCGTGGCTCAAAATCCGTTTTATTTCATCGAGTCGTGGCTGATTAATCATGCTTACCTTCTGTTTATCTACGCCAAACTCGCAGTATACCCTCGTGTGGTCGCAAGCGGCTTCCTACAGAGCGGGTTGATGTTGATCCCATGGCATCAGTGCTTCCAGTGCGGCGCAGAACTGCAAGACATCGCCTTCCGCATAGCGACGGCCGATTACCTGTAATCCCACTGGCAGCCCTTCTTTGGTAAAACCACAGGGAAGGGTTGCTGCCGGATTGCCGCTTAAATTGAAGGGCCAGGTGAACGGCGTCCATCGTGCCCACTCCACGCCACTGTTGCCGTTGGCTTGCGTCTCCGGTACGTGACGGTCGGCCGCGAAAGGCAGAATCGGTAGCGTGGGCGTAATCAGTAAATCGATCTCATCAAAGAGCGCATGCACCTGGCCGTTAAAGGCCGCACGCTGTTTTTGTGCCGCCAGGTAATCCGCCAGGGTCAGGCTTTGTGCACGTTCGATCAGGGCAGCAAAGCCGGGATCGAGTTGGTCAAGCTGCTGTTGCAAAGCGGCACCATAGGCCACGCCACGCCCACCGCTCCATAAGGTATCGAAAGTATCAAATGGCGATGACCAGGCGAGTGGACCGTTGCTAAGCGTTACAGGCAGCGCATGCGCAATCTGTTCCACCGCCTGTTCAACGCAGGCGGCAATTTGCGCATCCACCGGCGTATTAAACAGTGTTGGGCTGAAGTGAACCCGCAATCCAGATAAGGGCTGATCGCAACGCGCCAGCCAGGATTCCGTTTTGGCGGGCAGCGCCTGATGATCGCGTGCATCCGGACCGGAAAGCAGATCAAACAGCAGCGCACTGTCGCGCACCGTACGCGTCATCGGCCCGGCGTGGCTCAGCATCTCGGTGGCGGACCACGGCCAGGTGGGAATCCGGCCCAGGGAAGCCTTGAGCGCGAAAATACCGCAAAAAGCGCCGGGTATACGTACCGAGCCGCCGCCGTCAGAACCCAGCGCCGCTGGCACCATGTGGGCAGCCACACTAATAGCCGAACCGGAACTGGAGCCGCCGCTGGTTAATGCCGGGTCCCAGGGGTTGCGGCCATGACCAAACACGCGGGAGTAGCTCGAACCTGTCCAGCCAAACTCGGTGGTGGCGGTTTTGCCGATAATGATCGCCCCTGCCGCTTTTAACCGTTCAATAATGGGCGCGTCGCTATCCGGCACATTATTCAATGATGTCAGTGACCCTTTGGTGGTGCGCAATCCCGCAGTGGAAAATAAGTCTTTAACGCCAAAAGGCACGCCATGCAGCGGTCCGCGGATTTCGCCCTGCTGACGTTCGCGATCGCAGATAACCGCCTCTTCCATTGCCTGCTGGTCATACACATCACCAAAGGCATTTAATGTGGGATTGTGGGTTTTAATCTGTTTCAGGCAATGCCCAACCAGCGCTTCGCTACTGCTCTCACCCTCACGGATTTGCTGAGCTGCGCTGAGCACATCGGGAATACGCTGGGATAAATTCTGCTTAACCACCATCTTCACACCTTACTGACAGACCACACTATGAGGGTGATAGTCGCAATAGTTGATGTGTGAATCAAGACCGTCAAATGTGGCAAATGTGGGATATGTTGTATTTAGCCAAGTGGAGTAATAGGAAAAGCTGATGATTAAAAAGTCAGCAATGTGACAAGGAAGTGGCAGCTGAATGAAGGTTTAAATCCGCAAGGCGCATCAGCATTCACTTGCGGGCCAATCGGTCTTTTCACTAAACGGGGCGGTTTTTGGCGGATTCAGGCTTCACTGCGTTGCCGAATCGAACGCAGTGATAACAAAATCATTTGGAAGAAAATCCTTGTGGCTTTACAGCCAACCCGCTTTTTTCAAGCGTGACCACATCAGGCCACAAATCATCAGTGTGACAATCAGCACCACCGGATAGCCAAAATGGGTTTTCAACTCGGGCATGTCCGAGAAATTCATACCGTACATACTGAAAACAATGGTGGGCACAATCAGTACGGCCCCCCAACCAGCGAGCTTTTTGTTCACTTCACTCTGCTGAACCGAGACTAATGCCAGATTGACCTGCATGGCGCTGGTGAGCATTTCCCGCATGTCTTCGGCATCAATCATCACATGGTGTGCATGGTCCTGAATATCACGCAGGTAAGCGCGCAGGTTTTTCGGAATAATATCTTCATGGAAGCGAGCCAGCTGCGCGCAGATTTCGGTGACCGGCATGGCAGCGTTGCGCAGCGAAAGTAATTCACGCCGCAAGTGGTAAACGTTCTCCAGCGTTTTACTGTCGAAACGCGTGGTGAACATGCCGTCCTCCAAATCCCCAATGCGAGAACTGAGTGATGCGGTGATTTTGCTGTAGTTATCGACAATAAAGTCGAGGATGCAGTAAAACGCATAGCCCGGTCCCTGGCATAGCATGGTGTGATTTTTTTCGGCTTTTGCGCGAATCGCTGCATACCCTTCTGAAGAGCCGTGGCGCACCGTAATCAGAAAGTTTTTCCCGAGGAAAAAGTGAGTTTCTCCAAAGCTGATACGCTGCTGATCGTCAAGGTGAGCGGTTTTCACCACGATAAACACCGACTCGCCATACTGTTCAATCTTCGGGCGCTGATGGGCCACCAGCGCATCCTCGATTGCTAACTCATGCAGACCAAACTCTTCCTGCAAAGTCTGCATAAAAGCCGGTTCGGGCTGGTTCAGGCCCAGCCAGATGAAAGAGCTTTCCTCTTTTAACACTTCGCTGATGTCGGCGACATCGACATGTTCTTCACGTTTGCCGTGGCGATAGGCCACGCAGTTAATCACCATTTTGCTGCTGTCCATGTTGTTATTCACTCTCTTCATCATAGTGTCAGCATCATCTCGACGCAGGGAAGATCGGCTTTGGCTAACGCGGAGGGGTATAAGGCTTCTCGCACTGTGCTGAAACCGTGTCGGAGGTAAAAGCCGCTGGCATTCGGGGTAGCAGCCAGCGTCAATTGTTTGAAACCGCGCTGGCGGGCTTCGTGGATAATCGCCGTCATAATCGCACTGGCGTAGCCCTTACCGTTGCACGCGGGCAAGGTGAATATCGCCTCGACGCTGCCGCTCCTGAGGTCCAGAAAGCCTGTAGCCGCCACGCCATGTTCAGGATCGTCAATCACGAAGAACGGATTCCCTTTAATCGCTTCAAAGTACCCCGCAGGTAACGCATCGGGCGTCCACGCGGTGATCACCTCAGCGGGATACACCGACTGGCAACCATGGCGAATGGCAAGATTGCGGATGCGCCAAAGTACGGCGGCTTCGTCAGGGCGTGCTAAGCGCGGGGTCATATGTCCTTCTCTTTAGGCGATTTCCGGATGCTTCACAGTAACAAAATCGTTGCGCCGCGTTTGTTTATTTTGCTCACGGCACCCCAAAGTAGCGTAGCAAAGCCGTCATCACTGCTGCGCCGATGATCACCAGGATCAGCGGGGTACGACGCCACGTCAGGAACACGGCAAACAGCACGCCAGCAATACGCGCCACGCCGGCAAAGTGACTGCCTTCAAACAGTGCCGTGGTGACGGCAACCGCTAACAACAACACCGTAGCCGCATCCGATAGCATGTTGCGCACGCTGTCTGACATCTGTATCCGGCTGCCCAGGCGGTAACCGGCAAAACGCATCGCATAGGTGCCCACCGCCAGCAATGCGATACCCGCAATCACTAAGTTATTGTGCATTTTTACGCTCCCGCCAGCTCAGCAAACCGAGTAAGGAGAACAGCACCGGCATTCCTGCTGGCACAAAGGGGGTGACTAACACGGACAGCGCCGTGCCCAGCGTGGCCGGAATGCGCGTACGACGCTGACGCAAAGCAGGAAAAATCAGGGCAATCAGGATCGCAGGGAACACAGCGTCGAGGCCAATGGCGGAAACATCCGGAATAAACCGCCCGATCACCGCACCGCACACCACGCTCAGTGGCCAGATGGCAAAAATCCCTAAACCACAAATCCAGTACGCCGCACGGCGCTGGCCGATTTTCTTTTGGGAAATGCCGAACACCACGCTTTCATCATTCATGATGTGGCAGCCTAGCAGGCTACGACCGCCCTGCCCGACCAAATCTTTGACGGCAATACCAAAAGGCAAATGGCGCGCGTTGACCAGTAAACCGGCCGCCGCTGCGGTTAATGGGCTGCCTCCTCCGGCGACAATACCGATAAACAGGAACTCTGACGCTCCCGCCAGCACCAGCGTGGAGAGTGCAATCGGCACCCACAGTGGAAAGCCATCCGCCGCCGCCAGCGAACCGTAAGAAAGACCGACAATGCCATCGGCCAGACAGACAAGGAAAATCGCTTTTAAAACGCCGCGATCAAGCGGAACTGCACCCAGACGCATCACAATTTGATCTCATATCGAACAAGAAAGTCGTTATAATGAACGCGCCTCATGTGTTTTACAAGATGAACAAATCGTTCGATATAAAGAACAGGAGAAACTGTGACACCACCGATTGACCTTATTGCGGCCGGCTTAGTGCGTGAGCGCCAGCGTGCCGGGCTGTCACTCACGGAAGTCGCTCGTCGCGCCGGGATCGCGAAATCAACGCTGTCACAGCTTGAATCCGGCAATGGCAATCCCAGCATCGAAACCCTGTGGTCACTGTGTGTGGCGTTGAATATCCCTTTTGCGCGCCTGATGGAGCCAGAAGTGAAACGTTTGCAGGTGATCCGACGCGGCGAGGGCATGATGGTGTCGGCAGAGTTAGCGGATTACCAGGCCGCGCTGTTAGCCAGCTGTCCGCCGGGCGGTCGTCGTGATCTTTATCTGATCACCAGCCAACCCGGTGCGCCACGTGCATCGCACCCTCATCCGCCGGGTTCAATTGAGCACATTATTATTGCCCGTGGCCGCGCACGCGTTGGACCCACGGATGCGCCTGTTGAACTGCATCCCGGTGACTATATTTGCTATCCGGCTGACGAACCGCACATCTTTGAAGCGCTGGAAGCGGACACCATGGCGGTGCAGTTGTCAGAACAGAATTAGTCATAATAATTTCCTATCGTTAAACCCGATGATCGGCGCGTAACACAGTGGCATGCTGTGTTTTTCGTATGATGATTATCAGGAACAAATGGACATTATTCCCGCTCGCCCGCATCACGCCGCCGCCATTCAGAAAATCTATGCCTGGCATGTACTTCATGGCACCGCCACCTTTGAAACGGAGCCGCCCAGCGCAAGTGAAATGGAAAACCGTATCAAGGATGTACAGCAGCGCGGTGGATTCTGGCTGGTGGCACAAGAGAATCAGCAGGTGCTGGGTTACTGCTATCTCGCGCCCTATCGCCCTCGCTACGCCTATCGCTTTACGCTGGAAGATTCAATTTATCTCGATCAGCAGCAAACCGGACGCGGCATTGGCCGTGCGCTGTTGCAGAAGGCCATTGCGCTGGCGGAAGCGGCAGGGTTTCGCCAGATCATCGCTATCGTCGGTGATAGCGCCAATCAGGGATCGCTGGGATTGCACCGGGCGCTCGGCTTTGAGCACACCGGTGTAATGAAGTCCGTGGGTTTTAAACATGGCCGCTGGCTCGACACCGTGGTGATGCAACGTTCATTAGGTGCCGGAGACAGTCAGCCACCCGAACGTTAAGCCGCCTGCATCGCCAGCACGCGATGGGCGCTTTTTTCCAGCAAATCGCGATCGTGGCTCACCAGCAATACTGCACACTGCTGCTCACGCGCCATCCCGGTGATGAGTTGCAAGGTTTGTTGCTGTACCACCGGATCGAGCCGCGATGTAGGTTCATCGGCGAATAAGAACACTGGCTCAAGCAGCATCACGCGTAACAGCGAAAAACGCTGTAACTCACCGCCGGATAGTGAATCGGGGCGACGTGTGAGTAACGAGGCATCCAGCGCCAGCTGTTCCATCAGCTTATTTCTACGCGATCGGGCGATGCGGTGCAGTCGCAGAACATCATCCAGACTTTGCGCCAGCGTTTGCACAGGGGGAAACAGCGCAGAGGGGTCCTGATAGATCTTTTGATACTTCAACCTGTCAGCGGAGGCGAGGCGTGTGATGATGCCTCGCTGCGGCTTTAATAACCCCAGCAACACATCGCCAAAGCTGCTTTTACCGCTGCCGCTCGCCCCCTGTAACCCGACGATCTCGCCGGCATGCAGCGTGAAATTTTCCGGTACGCCCAACGCTTTGCCGCCACGCTCCAGCCTGATGCCTTGAGCCTGAACCACCGGCTTGCTGCGAATCACCGCGGGTTGCCGTGCGGGCCAGTTGGCAGGATCAGCCGCCAGCAACTCGCGCGTGTAGCGCTGAACTGGCGTCTGCAGCACCTGCTGCGCCCTGCCCTGTTCAATCACTTTACCCTTGTGCATCACCATAATGTCGCCGTCCAGCTGACGTGCCAGCGCGATATCGTGGGTGATGGTGAGTAACGTGCCGCCCACCGCCACTTCGCGGCGCAATAAAGCAGAGACTTCATCACGCCGTGACACATCCAGCCCTTTGGTGGGTTCATCTGCGATTAAAATCTGTGCACCGCCCGCGCGAGCGGCGGCAAAGGCCGCTCGCTGCGCCATACCGCCAGAGAGTTGCCAGGGGTATTTATGCGCTGACGCTGCTAAACCGAGTTGTTCAAGGTCATCTTGCGCGGCAGCCTCGCTGCGATTGTCTGAATGCCCCCGCACGAAGCGATAGCCCTCAGCGACCTGCTGTTGGATCACCATCGTAGGGTCCAGCGCCCGCCAGGGTTCCTGTGGCAGCGACGCGAGAGTGCGCCCCCACAAGCCACGCAAGGCGGCACCGTCCTGCGGCAATTGATAGTGCTGACCGTTAATGATCAATGTGCCGCTGGCTTGTAATCCCTGCGGCAAAATCCCCATCACCGCTTGAGCCAACAGACTTTTTCCCGACCCCGTTTCACCCAGTAATGTCAGCGGCAGACCGGGTTGCAACGTGAAATTCACCGGCTCCACCAGCGTGGCGTCGTCTGCCATGACCGTAATACCGATGGCCTGTAATCCTTTCATTTACCCTCCTTTTTCATCATCAGATTGAGGCTAATCAGCAGTAAGAACAGCGCGATCACCGGCTGGAGCAACAACCACGGCGCTTCCCAGGCAAACGGCAACAGTTCCGTCATCATCAAACCCAGTTCGGGCGTGGGCGGACGCACACCGACGCTAATAAAACCCAGCGCGGAGACGGCCATAATGGCGCTGCTGAACGAGAACAGCGCTATCGTCAGTAACACCGGCGCCAGCGCGGGCCATAAATGACGACGGAAGCGATACAATGGCGAAAAGCCCAGCAGTTTCGACGCTTGCATGCCTGGCGCCTCGATGATAGAGAGCAACGTCGCCCGCGTAACGCGGAAGAACTCCACCCACAGCACCAATGAAATGCCCAGCCACAGCATCTGCGGTGAATCCGGCGCAATGGCGGCCAGCAATAGCACCAGCAGCAAACCAGGCAGTGCCAGGCACATATCGGCCAGCATACCGATCACTCGGTCCAGCATGCCGCCGTATAGCGCGCTCAGCACGCCAGCCAGCACGCCGGTTATCAAAGCGCTGATCACACACAATGCGGCAAGGCCAAGGGAAAGGCGCAACGCAGCGCTTAAGCGTGGCAACATGTCGCGACCAAGATGGTCGAACCCCAACAGATTGGCATAGCTGGGAGGCTGCAACATATTCAACAGTTCCTGCTGCAAAGGATCCCCGAAGTGAAACAACGGCAGGAGAAATGCGTATCCCAGCAGCAGGACTAACAGTAAAAGGCCCGTTCGGCGTGAATTCAGTTTCATGCGCGCTTCCCTCGCGGATCGAGCCAGTGGCAACCTGCATCCACCAGCATGTTAAGTCCAACAAACAGTAAGCCAAGCGTCATCGCGCTGGCCTGAATTACCGGCACATCGCGAGCAAAGATGGCGTGTACCAGCGCATGCCCAATGCCCGGCC
>NZ_BBOC01000133.1:0-9541 GCF_001485335.1 Type-D symbiont of Plautia stali
GGCTCCAGATAAGCGCTAATCCCCCATTGCCCCATCTCCCGGCCCATTCCTGAATGACCAAAGCCACCAAATGGCGCACGCGGTTCATGTGCCAATGTATTGATCATCACCCGGCCCGCCAGTATCTGTTCACCCACGGCGCGGGCATGCTGCTCGTCGGCACCAATCACCAGCGCAGACAGGCCATAATCGGTGTCATTCGCGATGGCAATCGCCTCAGCTTCGTCACGATAACTCATGATACTCAGCACCGGGCCAAAGATCTCTTCACGGGCAATCTGCATCTGCTGCGTCACGTCGCTAAACAGCGTCGGCTTGATATACCAGCCGTGAGTCAGTCCTTGCGGACGTCCCTGACCACCGCTCAGGATTCGCGCACCTTCTTGTTCGCCGAGGCCAATATAATGTTGCACCCGTTGCCACTGTTTTTCATTCACCATCGGGCCAATGGTGGTCGCTGGGGAAGCGGGGTCGCCAGAACATTGTGCGGCCACCTCCCGCGACAGCGCCTGTTCGAATTCAGCTTTGCGCGCTTCGGGCACCAGAATGCGTGTGCCAGCAATGCAGGCCTGCCCGCTATTGATAAACCCCGCTTGCACTGCCAGCTCTGCAGCGCTATTGGCATCCGCATCTGGCAGGATGAGGGTGGGCGATTTGCCGCCCAGCTCCAGCGTTACGCGCTTAAAAGTCTCAGCGGCCGTGCGCAAAATGGTTTTCCCCGTGGCGGTTGAACCGGTGAAGGAAATTTTTGCCACCAATGGGCTGCGGCTAATCGCATCCCCGACCTCGGCACCGCGTCCCGTGACAATATTAAACAGGCCATCAGGCAAGCCCGCCCGATGCAACGCTTGTGTGATTACTTCGGTCTGTAACAGGCTAAATTCACTGGGCTTAATCACCGTGGTACACCCTGCGGCCAGTGCGGTGGCCAGCTTGTGGCAAATAAAGCCCGCGTTGCTGTTCCAGGGGGTAATCAGACCGGCGACGCCGAGGGGAAGCATTTGAACATGCGCGCGTCCGGCTTGCTGGGTAAAAGGGTATTGTTCCAACTCTTGGATCACCTGGAGAATGACGTCAGCGGGATAACTTGCCATCCACTGCGAGCGTGAGGCCGGTGCGCCATATTCTTCGAGGATGGCGGCATGCAACTCGCTTTCACAGCTTTTCACTGCGTCATGCATCTTCTTTAACAGCATGATACGTTCAGCAACGGAGGTGCGAGCATAAGCGGGAAATGCCGCATGAGCGGCGGCGATCGCGCGCTCTGCGTCTTGCTCGTTTGCCATACGCGCTTTGCCAATGACGCTGCCATCAGCAGGATTGATCATCTCCAGCCACTCGTTACCAGCAGGGGTAACAAAACGGCCATTAATATAGATGTGTTCGATAATATGCATGGTTAAGCTTCCTGAAATGAGTATGCAGGAAAACTAGCACGCCAGGCGCGCGTAAATAATCCGCCTCATCCTGCAAAGGGTATTGCGACAAACGGAATAATTCATGAACCGGACCGGTATGACAGAACTGGAAATCCTGCTGGCAGTAGCGCGGCGCGGAACCTTTAAAAGCGCAGCAAGCGAGTTAGAAATGTCACCTTCTGCGATCACCAACGCGGTGGCCGCGCTGGAGAAACGGCTGGGTGTGCGTCTGTTCAATCGCACCACGCGAAGTGTGGCCCTGACGGATGCCGGTCGGCGCTTTATTGACAAAATCGCCCCTGCCCTTGAGGTGATTCGCAGCGCTTCCGAAGAGATCAGCAGCGAACCCAACGATCCCTCGGGGATTCTCCGCTTAAATGTGCCGCCAGAAAGCTATGCGCTGTGGTATGAGTCCGTGCTTATGCCGTTTCTAAAACGATACCCGCGTATTCGCGCGGATATTTGCAGCCAAAGAGAAAAGGTGGATATCGTTTCTGCAGGCTTTGATGCGGGGATCCGTCTTGCTGAAGATATTCCCGCCGATATGATCGCCGTTAAGCTTACCGCCGAGTTGCGGATGATAGTGGTTGCCGCTCCGGACTATCTTGAACGTTTTACGGCGCCGGATCAGCCAGAGCAACTGAGCGAGCACCAAACGCTGTGTATGCGCATGTCTGATGGCAGTATTTATCGCTGGGCATTGAGCCACCAACAGCAAACCTACACCTTGCAAGGTGAGCCACGTTTCGCCGTGAGCGATGTGGCCTCCATGCACCAGGCGGCGCTGGCTGGACTTGGCATTGCCTGTATGTCCGAGCAACACATTGCCGCGGATATCCAGGGGGGCAAGTTGGTGCGATTACTGCCAGAGTGGCAGGTGAACCTCGGTACGCTGTGTCTCTATTACCCAGGGCATCGATTAGTGCCGCCCGCACTTAAGGCATTAACGGCATTCGTGCGTCATCTGCGTTGAACTAGCTCTGTAATAAGGTCAGCACCTGTTGCGGTTCAAGATTGGCTTTTGCCAACACCGATGAGCTGGCTTGTTGCACAATCTGTGCTCGGGTCAGTGCGGAAACTTCTGCTGCATAATCGGCATCTTCAATACGTGATCGTGCTGTTGCTAGCTGTGTCGTGGCGGTGCTTTGCAGGTTTTGCGCCGAGCTCAGTCTATTGGCGGTTGCACCTAACTCGCTGCGTTGGCTGTCCACACGCGCAATCGCCCGATCCAACGTGGTCAGCGGATCATCGGGATGCTTCAAGCGAATTTCGTCCCCGACTTCTGCCACGGTGGTGGTGGTTTGGTTGGTGGAGGTATCGGTCACCGATGACACATTGGCAATGTAATAGATCTGTACGTCGCCCACGCCTTTTAATGTCTTCACCATCATGGTGCTTGGTGCGCTGTCTTCTGTCACAAAGGTTGCGGTCTTGCTTTCTTGTCCGTTTGATACGCCCATGTAGTAATTGCCATCACTATCCAGACGAAGCACATCATTACTCTGAACACCTTCTGCGTCGGTGTAGCGCACATTGACATTCGTCGGGTCGAGCGTGATGTAAGAGGTACCGCTGACACTGGTCACGTCACTGAAACTGTTGATACTGGTGGTACTTACCGCCTTGATATCCAGGCTGTTGGCGGTGCCATCGGAAGTTGCTGTCACGGTCGCGTTGAAATACTGATAATTTCCCCCGCCGTTATCCACTTCCATCACATACTGCCCACTGTTGGTGCGGAGCAAGCGCGCATCATTAGTGGCTACCGCATTATTATTTCCATCGGTGAAACTGAGCGTTGCACTGCTGGTGTCGATGGCTGGCGTCGTCGTCACGGCTGTGGGTAACGTGGTGAAATCACTCTCATCCAAAGCCGGATCAGTGGTCATTTTTGCGGTGATAGCACCGCCAGCACCAAAGGTGATGGTCGCAGGATAGTAGGTATCATTTTGTTCAATATAGTACTGACCATTATCAACGGTGAGGTTTGGCGCAGGGCTATTGCTTAATGCTGTACCGCTATTGTCTTGATAGCTCACAGATGTGATCGCGTGAGCGGCGATCGTATCAACCTGACTATAAAGCGGAACCGTGGTGCTTTTGCTAATCAGAACGTTACCTGCCGCTGATGCGGTATCCCAACGGGCGCTGACACTGGCTAAATAGTAGGACGGTTTGCCATCACTGCCCGTGGTTTGAATATATTGCTGGTTAGTGGCATTGCTTTGCACTAACTGAGGAGAATCGGTCGCTGGCGAGTAGTTGACGGTGATGGCGGGACTGCTCAGAGACATATTCAGGGCGAGACCTGTTAGGCTGGGTACCGCCGTCACATTACCGCTGATGCCGCTGATCACAAAGTCTTCCAGTCCAAGCTCGTTGACGCTAAATCCCGTCGATAAATTGACGCCAATCTTTTGCTTATCATTAGCCCCAACCTGAATGCCGACGCGCCCGGCACTGCCATCCAGCAATTTGATACCGTTGAAGCTGGAGGTACTATTTAGTCGATTAATCTCTTTGAGGTTAAGGTTAATTTCCGCCTGAATAGAATCCGTATCCTCTTGGGAGTTCGTCCCGTTTAACCCTTGAACCGTGAGCTGGCGGATACGTTGTAGGCGGTTGTTAATCTCATCCAGCGCGCTCCCGGCAGACTCAACCATTGATAAACCATCACCGGTATTGCGCTGTGCCTGGGCCAGCCCATTTTGCTGGCTGGTGAAGCGATTCGAGATAGCCTGACCCGCCGCGTCATCCCTTGCGCTGTTGATGCGCATGCCGGACGACAGACGTTGAATCGCCACGTTTAATGCGGAGCCATTTTGGTTCGACTGTTTCGTCGCGATCATCGCGGATACGTTGGTTTGAAGGCTGATCATTTCCGGTCTCACAGGACAAATTCACTGTAAGCATTATCGGCATGTCAGCCCTTTCTTTAGCGAAAATTTGAGCTAAGTGATCGCCCTCAGCTACGCTTCGCTTAAATTTCTGGTCTTAATGTCTAAAAATTTGTGTTTATTTTTAATAAAAAATCGTCATTCACTCGATTTATGGTTTTTCATGTATGTATTCGTCTGGCACTACTAAATATAGTAGGTCCGTAATGAACTTAAGGCTCCTTTCAGTTTTAATGTTCGATGAAGTTGGTGGGATAGTTTACATAACAACACGTTAGAGAGTATTGGCCCCAGAAACATAATTTAATCCTATTATTCCTAATCATCATACGGGGTTTAACTAATCAATCTCTTCATAGCCAATTCACCCTGGCTAATACTTCATTGGGCGCCTTATCAATTTTCTAACTGAGTAAATTCCGTATTGGTCTTTGTACCATTGACCTTATAACCACTCCTGGTGAGAATGCCGTTAAAAGTTTTGAATCAGATCTCAATTTTAGGGTTAGGAGCCCATTGCAGTGCGACTGCGAGAGTCGTACTGGATTAACGCCACTTGCCTTTATGGTTGCGCGAAAGACGCACCGAAATAATTAAAGGGCAGGGCATACAGCAAAAATCGTTAATGTCGTGACGCTCGTTGAGAAGGCCCGTCTTAAGATGCACCTTTTCAGCTCCGGTCGACATTTCTTTCATTTCGTCAGGCATGTATAGCGCGCCATCGCGTTGAACATGTTGATTAAGAGATGAGTAATTTAATTTAGATTACGCGTTTGGTTGTACGAATGATGAACTGAGCATCGTTAATGTGATGGATCTAACCTATTGATTTTAAACTGTCCCGCTATCGGTGCAGTCAGGCCTCTTTACGCCAAAATAAACGATTGCATGTATTCAGCAAATTGGTAGCTGCAAGCCAGGGGCGGTAGCCTGCTCATTTTAACGTTATGAACTGAATCGATTTGTACAAATTTAATGGCGAAAGTCTTATTTGATTTGAGATTTACTCAGGTGCTTAAGACCATATCTTTACCCCTGAGGAAAGTCCGAAATAGTTTGAAATCCAATGTTAAGCCGCATGCAAGAGAATGGCATGGTCGCTTATCAATGAATCTCACTGAGGTTGTTCTGTGAAAAATAAATTAAAAAATTCGATGTGGATGATTGCAGAGAAATTGATCGCGGTGTTCGGCCTGATTTTCGTCACCTCCTATGTGGCGAAATATGTTGGCCCTACCACGTTCGGCATTATCTCACTCTCCATGCTGGTGTTTCAGTTTATTCAATCCATTGCGGTGATGGGCAGCGATGTGATTCTGCTCAAACGCATTTCGCAAAATCATCATTCAGGTATTCGCCTGATGATGGCGACCTTTCTGCTGGTGATGCTGATTTATTGCGGCTTAGCCATCAGCGGCATGGTGATCATGGGCGAAGAGTGGAGTCGCGAAGCGCTGGTGTTTATCTGTGCAGCGGCGATTGCCTGCCTGTTTTCATCGATCGACCTCGTGAACATTTACAACGAGGCGATGCTGAATGCGCGGCTTAACGTGATTGCCAATGTTATCGGTCTCGCTATCAGCCTGACGGTGCGTTTCTTTATTTCCTGGTTCCAACTGGATCCCCAATTCCTGGCGATACCGATTGTACTCGCCACGCTACTGCCGTTCAGCATCAAACTGGCCATCTTCCTGCGCTATCACCGCCAGGTGCCGATCCCGGCGCTGCGCCATATCAAAAAGTATTCACGCTACATGGTGGCATCGGGTGTTTCTCTGGTGTTCTCAGTGATTGCGATTGCGATTTACACCCGCGTCAATCAACTCAGCGTCTCTTATTTCCTCGGCGTGAAAGAGGCCGGGATCTTTGCGGTGGCGATGACGCTGTCCACGGCGTGGGTGTTTCTGCCCAATGCGCTGCTGGCCTCATTCTTCCCGGCATTCTTTGCTGAGCGCGATGATGAGCAATCCATTATTAAAGCGCAAAAACTCCATCTGCTGGTGTTGGGGGTGTCGGCGGTTGTCATCATGGCAATCTGGCAACTCTCGGGATGGTTTATTCGCGACTTCTACGGTGAAGCCTATCTCGATGCCGTTGCGCCGACGTTATTACTCAGCGTGGGTGCCATGTGCGGCGTACTCAGCAGTTTGATGGACCGTTTTATTATTAAGTACAACGGTTATCGATTCTTAGTCAAAAAGACCTTTGCTGTATTAATTATCTGCCTGGCATCCTCTGTTGTATTGGTGCCTTATTTCGGTTTAACCGGTGCCGCAATGAGTGTGGTATTAACCGAATTCGTCTCATTCTCGCTGCTTAATTATTTCTTTTCTGCGCAACCCGTTATGCGTATTCACCAGATTTTCTTCAACCCCAGGAAGTTATGGCTGTTATTTATCAATTACAAAACCTCAGACAGTAAAGAGAGTTTATCATGAATGAAAAACCACTATTTAGTATTATCATTCCCGTCTACAACGCGCAAAAAACCATAAAGCGGACATTGCTTAGTGTGCTTAAACAGACCTATAGCAATTATGAAATTGTGGTGGTTAATGATGGCAGCACGGATTCCAGCCAGCAAATCTTAGCCGATTTTTCATCTTACTCGCAGGTGACGGTGATTGATCAAATCAATGCCGGAGTGAGTGCAGCACGCAATAATGGGCTGCAGCAAGCGAGTGGCGAGTATGTGTTATTTCTGGATGCCGATGATTGGGTAGATGATAACTTCCTGATGATCTTCAAACAGAATCTGGATGCGTGGCCCGCGGAATCAGTTGATTTGATGGTCGGCAACCTTAATGACAACCGGGTAGGGAAAGTTTCGCAAGCAGGTTTTTTCAGCAACGAGGATATTCCCTATGTGCTTGGCGAACTCGAAATGAGCGATAACATTGGTTATTTGCACAACAAATGTTATCGCCGCCAGATTCTGAGTGATTATGATCTGCGTTTCATGGAGGGAATCTCTATGAGTGAGGATCTGCTATTTAATTTGAAGTTTTTTAGCTGTATCAGTAATTTCCTGGTGACGCCGGGTGCCGCTTATCACTATGAGGATGTGGCGGGTTCACTCTCTAAGCGGAAGGTGCAATACAGCGAATTGAAAGTCAGAAAGCAGTTTCTGACGGCGTTATATGACTCGATTGTGGAAAAATATCAGGGCAGCGATCTCGATTATTTTCTTAAAGGCATTTCTAAACGCGTTCTGGCGTTGGATATGCAAATCGTGACGGCGATGTATCATTCATCTTTTTCACCTGCCGATATCGCGCAGGAAATTAATGAAATCAAGCGAGGTAAATACTCAAAAGGTATTTTTATTTTGCTCAATAAAAATGAAAAGTTGAAGTACATGATTATGAATTTAAATACTATCACAGCGTACTATTTCCTTTATGCCCTCTACAGGATGCGCGCATTCTGATTTGAAATTCCCCCGGTATTCTTCTCTGCTATTGTCTGCGGCTGTTATTCCTTCTGGAACACGCGGAGCGATGATGGGTCCAGAGGCGAGTTACCGGGGGAGTTTCACCTTTCCTGGCGTCTTACACGCCTGAGTTTTGTAGGGTGCGGCCTTTAGGCCGCCCGCTGCCACCCGTCCTCCCTTAGCCGCTTTCGGGCGCACCAAGGCTTACCCCTACCGGCTAACCGTCGTTGTCTTCTTGCACTCTCTCCTGCTCTCAGGTCAAATAGCGCCCATGCAAACGATTGCGTGCGTGTTTTGTGCATATTCGTATATTAAATCGCCACTTCGCGCATTTTTGGTGCCTTTGTGATGGATGTCTTGCGTTGAAGCAACCTTAATCAGGCAAAAACGGGTAGCATGTGCGCGGTCGTACTATTGGCATGTTTGGCAGCTGTCGTTCCGGCTGCATTTTGATAAAGCATTAAATTCTGGAGAGACAGATGGACAACTCACAAACCGTTGCCCAAGGCACGGTTGAGGTCAGTGCAACGGGCTGGCGCAAGAGTGATACGGTGTGGATGCTGGGCTTGTACGGCACGGCTATTGGTGCAGGCGTATTATTCCTGCCCATCAATGCGGGCGCGGGTGGGTTAATTCCGCTGATTTTAATGACCATCCTTGCGTTCCCGATGACCTTCTATGCACACCGTGCACTGGCGCGTTTTGTGCTCTCTGGTAAGAATCCCGGTGAAGACATTACGGAAGTGGTGGAAGAACACTTTGGTGTAGGCGCAGGGAAAATCATCACCTTGCTCTATTTCTTCGCTATTTTCCCGATCCTGTTGATGTACAGCGTCGCGATAACCAACACGGTTGACAGCTTTATCGTGCATCAGCTCGGCATGGTGTCGCCACCGCGCGCTGTGCTGTCGTTAATTTTAATCATCGGCATGATGACAGTGGTACGTTTTGGCGAACAGATGATCGTCAAAGCGATGAGCGTGCTGGTGTTCCCGTTTGTGGCGGTGCTGATGTTGCTGGCGGCTTATCTGGTGCCACACTGGCACGGTGCAGCGCTGGAAACCCTCTCTTTAAGCCACAATAGCAGCGGTAGCAGCATCTGGATGACGCTGTGGCTGGCGATTCCGGTCATGGTGTTCTCCTTTAACCACTCACCGATTATCTCCTCATTCGCGGTGGCGAAGCGTGAAGAGTATGGTGCAGGTGCAGAGAAAAAATGTTCGCGCATACTTGCCAGCGCCCATCTGATGATGGTAGTGACGGTGATGTTCTTTGTCTTCAGCTGCGTATTGAGCTTGTCGCCGGCAGATTTGCAGGCGGCGAAGGACCAGAACATCACCATTCTTTCCTATCTGGCTAACCACTTTAACGTGCCGATGATTGCCTGGATGGGGCCGATTGTCGCGATGGTCGCCATCACCAAATCGTTCCTCGGACACTACCTGGGCGCGCGTGAAGGCTTCAACGGCATTGTGGTGAAATCACTGCGCAGCCGTGGCAAAAGTGTCACGCCGCAGCGTTTGAACCGTGTTACCACCGGCTTTATGTTGCTCACGACCTGGCTGATTGCGACCTGGAACCCGAGTATTCTCGGCATGATTGAGACTCTGGGCGGCCCGATCATTGCGATGATTCTGTTCCTGATGCCGATGTATGCCATCCAAAAAGTCCCGGCAATGCGTCAGTACAGCGGGAAGATCAGTAACGTCTTTGTGGTGATTGTCGGTTTGTTAGCGATTTCGTCGATTGCGTATTCGCTGATGAGCTAATCATGTTGGCCAGGTGCGCATCAA
>NZ_BBOC01000134.1:0-9318 GCF_001485335.1 Type-D symbiont of Plautia stali
CGCAGTGACGCGTTGCTGGCGGCGCTCGGCGCGCGGGCGACGTCCCGACCGGTAAAGGTCATGCTGCCCAGACCCGTCATCCCTAACAACACCACGCACCGGCCCGCCACCGTTCAGCATATCCAGCTTGGCGCTGACAGCAGCGGGCTGATCACCGCGATTTCTCATAACAGCTGGTCCGGCAATCTTCCCGGTGGCACCCCCGAAACCGCCGTCCAGCAGTCAGAACTGCTGTATGCCGGTGCCAGCCGTCACACGGGCCTGCGCCTGGCCCGGCTTGATCTGCCAGAAGGCAATGCGATGCGCGCCCCGGGTGAGGCGCCTGGGCTGATGGCGCTCGAGATAGCCATTGATGAACTGGCGGAAAAAGCGGGAATGGATCCTGTCGCCTTTCGCATCCGTAACGACACGCAGGTTGACCCGGCTCATCCGGAGCGTTTCTTTTCGCGACGTCAGCTGGTGGAATGCCTGAAGACGGGCGCTGAGAGGTTTGGGTGGCATAAGCGGACGCCTCAGCCTGCGCAGGTGCGTGAGGGTCGCTGGCTGGTAGGCATGGGAATGGCCACCGGCTTTCGTAATAACATGGTGGCGACCTCCGGCGCGCGCGTGCATCTGGATGAAACCGGGCATGTGACGGTTGAAACCGACATGACGGACATCGGTACCGGCAGCTACACCATTCTTGCCCAGACGGCGGCGGAGATGATGGGGGTCAGCCCGGCTCAGGTCACCGTCAGGCTGGGGGACTCTGACTTTCCGGTATCCGCAGGATCGGGTGGCCAGTGGGGTGCCAACACCTCAACGGCCGGTGTTTATGCTGCCTGTGTGAAACTTCGCGCCGACGTTGCTGAAAGGCTGGGGTTTGACGGCGATAACGTAGAGTTTGCCGACGGACAGGTTATACAGGGCGACCGCCGCGCTTCGCTGGCCACGGCAGCAGCCTCCGGCACGATTACCGCTGAGGACAGCATTGAGTTCGGTGATCTTGACCAGCAATTCCAGCAGTCAACTTTTGCAGGACACTTTGTTGAAGTGGCCGTGGACAGGTTTACGGGGGAAGTGCGCGTAAGGCGGATGCTGGCAGCCTGTGCGGCCGGGCGTATTCTGAACCCTAAAACAGCGCGCAGTCAGGTGATTGGTGCCATGACCATGGGGCTGGGTGCTGCGCTGATGGAAGAGCTCGCCGTGGATGAGAAGCAGGGGTTTTTTGTTAACCACGATATGGCCGGTTACGAAGTTCCGGTGCACGCGGATATCCCGGAGCAGGAGGTCATTTTTCTCGATGATGACGATCCGGTGTCCTCACCGATGAAAGCGAAAGGCGTGGGTGAACTGGGGCTGTGTGGCGTCAGCGCCGCGATTGTCAACGCCATCTACAATGCAACCGGTGTTCGTGTCCGGGATTACCCGGTTACGCTGGATAAGCTGCTGGAAGGGCTTCCCGAGTTTATCTGAACTCTGTTCCGTCAGCCCGATGCTGCCTGACGGAGCATTAACTGTATAGCAAGGTCTTGTGTGCTGCGTTCAGTTGCTCACGGCCTGCTCCGGTTTTGCTGAACCGTCTGCATGTTCCCGTGGCCTTGCTCAGCATGGGCATCCTCTTCTGAGCGACCGATTGGCTTCATGGGGTCAGCCCGGATATTTTTATGGCGAACAATATCGGCCATGATCGACAAGGCGATTTCACAAGGCGATTTGCTGCCAATATCCATTCTCATTCAAAGGATAACGGGATGGATCCACCTGAAACACGGCAGACATATTCACTGATTTAAAAAGCGGTCGGGACGGTCAGACTCTGGGGTGCGCAGGGAATCGTAACGCCCAAATACGCGATAGCGGTTTCGGGCAACACAATTATAGAGCGAGTCGGTGACCGGCAGGGGCAGAAAACGCACTAAAGCCAGAACTCTCCAGGGCCAGGGCAGAAAGCGCATAATGCGGAAGATAGCCTCAGATCGTACCCAGTATCGCTGCCCGTCGAAAAGTACAATGGTATGGATGCTGTCTGCTGACATACCGATATGCTCCAGCAGCGTTCTCCCCTCGTGGCTCTGAACCGGTGCGAATCTTACGTGCGGGGGCAGGCGATGAGACAGTAAAAAACGGACCCAGGCGTTGCAAAGTTTACAAACGCCGTCATAGATAACCACCAAGTCGCCTTGTATCAGAATGGGAACGTGCTGTGACACAGTATCCTTATCGTTTTCGGGCACGGACTGGAAATACCCTGTCTGCTTTCAGGCGGATATACCCAGATCAAAGTCAAGCAGCCACGCAGTCATCCGGTATTTCGCTAAAGCTTCATGCAGCACGCGTCAACCTGACCAGACCCATTCACGCACTTCAGGTACATCCTCGCCGTGTTCGCGCACATAGCGATGATGTTCAGCAATACGTTCCTGCAGGTCATCCAGCAGTTCCGGGTGGCGTTCGGCCAGCCCCGGCACGTGCAGAATGGCGGCCTGCGCCAGATGATAGCGATCGAGCTCGTTGAGCACCGTCATATCAAATGGCGTGGTGGTTGTGCCCTCTTCGTTAAAGCCGTGCACATGGAAATTGCGATGATTATTGCGCTGATAGGTCAGCCGATGGATGAGGCTGGGATAGCCGTGGAACGCAAATATCACCGGTTTATCAGCCGTGAAAAGCGCATCAAATTCGGCTTCGGATTTGCCATGGGGATGCTGCTCCTGTGTCTGCAACGCCAGCAAATCGACCACGTTCACTACCCGCACGCGTAACTGAGGCAGATAACCTCTCAGTAGGTCCACTGCCGCCATCGTCTCCATGGTCGGGACGTCGCCTGCACAGGCCATCACCACGTCTGGTTCGCCCTCACAGCCTGCCCAGCGCCATTCGCCCATTCCGGCTTCACAGTGCGCAACAGCACTCTTCATATCCAGCCACTGGGGGGAAGGCTGCTTGCCAGCCACGATGACATTGATCCTGTCCCAGGTTCGCAGACAGTGATCACCAACCCACAATAGCGTGTTGGCATCAGGCGGCAGGTATATGCGTACAATGTCAGCTTTCTTGTTCGCGACATGATCGATAAATCCCGGATCCTGATGGCTGTAACCATTGTGGTCCTGCCGCCAGACATGCGAGGAAAGGAGATAATTCAGTGATGATATCGGTTTACGCCATCCCAGTTTCCGGCTGACTTTCAGCCACTTGGCGTGCTGATTGAACATCGAGTCGACAATATGGATGAAGGCTTCGTAACAGTTAAACAGTCCGTGTCGTCCCGTGAGCAGGTACCCTTCAAGCCAGCCCTGACACTGATGTTCACTGAGGATTTCCATCACCCGACCATCACGTGACAGCTGTTCATCGTAATCCCTGACCGGTTCCATCCATGTGCGCTGAGTGACGTCAAACACCGGCGAGAGGCGGTTTGAAGCGGTTTCATCCGGACCAAACAGACGGAAATTAACGGCGTTGCGTGTAAAAATCTCGCTGAGATAGTGGCCAAACTGCTCCGTAGCTTGCCCACTCGTGCTGCCCGGCTTGCCGGTCTTGAGCGCAAAGTCCTGTATGTCAGGTGTGTTAAGTTCCTGACGTAGTCGCCCTCCATTAGCAAAGGGCGTCGAGCCCATCCTCTTATCACCCACAGGCGCCAGCGCGCGTAGTTCTGGTCTGAGTTTGCCACTCTCGTCGAACAGTTCCTGAGGCTGATAGCTGCGCATCCACGCTTCGAGGATCTGTCGGTGGCCATCATCCTCCCGACAGCCGGATACCGGCACCTGGTGCGCACGCCAGAAATCTTCGACTTTCTTTCCATCGACTTCTTTTGGTCCGGTCCAGCCCTTAGGGCTGCGCAGAACGATCATCGGCCATCGCGGCACTGCATCAGGGGAAGTATTGCTGCGGGCCTGCTGCTGGATGTCTGCTATCTGATTAAAAACGGTATCCAGCGCTTGGGCCATTTGCCTGTGCATATCCGCAGGTTCATGCCCGCTGACAAATACTGGCTGATAACCATAACCACTGAACAGCTGATGCAAATCTTCATCACTGCTGCGACCGAGCAGCGTGGGGTTGGCTATCTTATATCCGTTGAGATGCAGTATGGGCAGTACGGCACCATCGCGCTTCGCATTGAGGAATTTAATGCCGTGCCAGCTTGCTGCCAGCGGACCGGTTTCTGCTTCTCCATCACCGATGACGCAGGAGACAATTAAATCTGGATTGTCGAAGGCGGCACCGAAAGCATGTGACAGTGAGTAACCCAGCTCCCCTCCTTCGTTAATCGAACCCGGCGTTTCGGGTGCAGCATGGCTGGGGATGCCCCCCGGGAAAGAAAACTGCTTAAACAGGCGCTGCATGCCCCCAGCGTCTTCGCTGACGTGCGGGTATATTTCACTGTAGCTGCCCTCAAGCCAGCTGTTCGCCACCATCCCCGGACCACCGTGCCCGGGACCACATACGTAAAGCAGGTCCAGTTCGCGCTGGCAAATGATGCGGTTAAGGTGGGCGTAGATAAAGTTCAGGCCGGGCGTCGTTCCCCAATGCCCGAGCAGACGCGGTTTAAAGTGCTCTGGAAGCAATGGCTCACGTAGTAGTGGATTGCCCATCAGGTAGATCTGACCGACGGAAAGATAATTGGCGGCCCGCCAGTAGCGATCCAGCAAATCAAGCTCGTTTGCTTCGGTAGCATTGCTCATGTCTTCCTCCGCGGCTTAACTGTCTACTAACCCTAATAGAGGAATGACATTGTCGCGAGCCAGACGGGTGCGGCAATCCTGAGGACCATCCAGTATCAAAGGAAGCAAAGCATCAAACTGCTGACGGTATCCCGCCATACCTTCGGGACGGAAACCGGCACCGCACTAAGGCAGATGATGCTCATGGCTGCGAGCGTATATTCCATCCGCAATTGCAGGGCAAATAAACTGCCCCGCAATACTGAAATTGGCCTTATTCAAATTTCATGCTGAGTTTCATTTCCGCTTGCTGGTGAACAACTGATTCGCCGTATCCTTAATGACCTGAGACGCACCACGATCGCCTTTTGCCATTGATGACATAAACGCCTTGGCTTGCTTGAGGGTGATGTGTGGCGGAAGCGGGGCAACTTCTGGATCAGTTTTAACTTCAAGTACTACCGGACGGTCTGCACTGAGTGCCCGTTGCCATGCGCTGGCAAGTTGATCGGGATTATCGATGTATATGCCTGTCAGCCCCAGTGATTCAGCAAACTCCGCGTATTTCACATCAGGCAACTGTTGCGTGGCTTCAAAGCGCGGATTACCTTCCATGACGCGTTGCTCCCAGGTCACCTGATTGAGATCCTGATTATTAAAAACGCAGACAATCAAACGGCCATCTTGCCACTGCTGCCAGTATTTCTGGATTGTGATCAGCTCCGCCATATTATTCATCTGCATGGCACCGTCTCCTACCAGCGCGACAACCGGACGTTCCGGATAGGCAAACTTTGCTGCGATGGCAAAAGGCACCGCAGCTCCCATACAGGCCAGCCCACCGGAGAGCGTGGCTCTCTGGCCCTGCTTCACGCGATAATCACGAGCGAACCAGTTGGCGCAGGAACCCGAATCAGACGTCACGATGGCATTATCAGGTAGCTGGGGGGACATTTCCCAGACTACCCGCTGCGGATTGACAGGGTTGGCAGGCGCCATGGCCCGTTCTTCCATTTGTTTCCACCAGTCCTGAACCTTTACCGCTATGTCTTCCTGCCAGCTGCGGTCCGTTTTTGGCTCAATCAGTGGCAAAAGTGCGCGTAAGGTTTCCGCGGCGTCACCATGGAGATTAACTTCACAGGGATAGCGCAAACCCAGCATGGCGGGGTCGATATCAATCTGTACGGTTCGCGCCTGACCCTCTTTGGGCATAAATTCTGTCCACGGAAAACCGCTGCCAATCATGAGCAGTGTGTCGCAGTTCTGCATCATCTCCCAGGAGGGTTTGGTGCCCAGCAAGCCGATTGAACCCGTCACGAATGGGGCATCATCGGGCAGCACATCCTTACCCAGCAACGCTTTTGCCACACCTGCACCCAAATGATTGGCCGCCTGTACCACCTCAACCGCGGCATTTCGTGCCCCGGAACCAATCAGTATCGCGACCTTTTTACCTGCATTGAGAACCTCTGCCGCCCGCGCGAGATCGTCTTCATAGGGGACGATTTTAGGTTTCTGATAACCGCTCCCCGAGTGGGTAAATCCATGAACATGAGGAGGTGACTGCCATTCCTCATCCTGAATATCTTTCGGAATGATGAGCACCGCCACCCCATTTTGCGCTTTGGCGATGCGGACACCGCGATCAACAAGGTGTCGAACCTGCGCGGGAGCGGCAGCTTCCTGCACAAAATTGGCCACATCCGCAAAAATGCGATCCAGGTTCATCTCCTGCTGATAACTGGCGCCTCGCGCCGTCGCTTCAGCCTGTCCGGCAATAGCCAGCACTGGGGCATGGTCCATCTTTGCATCATAAAGTCCTGTCAAGAGATGTGTAGCACCCGGTCCACCGGTGGACAGGCAGACGCCAAGCTCCCCCGTAAACTTTGCGTGACCTGCGGCCATAAAGGCGGCCATCTCTTCATGTCGCACCTGGATAAGTTCGATACCCTCGCCTTTCTCGTTCGCACGCTGGATAGCACCCAGCACGCCGTTGATCCCATCGCCCGGGTAACCATAAATGCGTTTTACACCCCATTCCTTCAGGCGCTGGACAAAAAATCACTGGTTTTTATGCTCATTGTTTTTCCTTATTCGGTCATGCAATCCGTGAGGATAGTTTTTAAAGGAAGGGGCCAGGTGTAACCGCGGAATTGCCGTGGATTCGCTTTAACTCGCTGCAGTTGATAGATGAATGTCAGGCAGACACTGCATGGTGATGCATAATTTTGTGTTCAAGAGTTGAGTGGCCACCATGGCTGGCGGCCGACTGTTAAGCTGCAGAGCACCCTTAAAACTCAGGCCGCATTGAGGATTCTCAGCGCTTCACGGTTAAACGCAGGCAGATCCTCTGGCGTTCGGCTGGTGACAAGTTTGTCATCATCCACAACAACCTCTTTGTCATAAAAGTCCGCGCCCGCATTACGCAGATCAATGGCGATCGCTTTTACGCAGGTCATCTTGCGACCGCGCACGCCGTTGGCACTGATAAGCAGCTGAGGGCCATGACAAATGGCGAATACAGGTTTGCCGCTGGCGACAAACTCTTTGGTGAAATTCACAAAACGGTCGTCACCCCGCAGGGAGTCAGGTGAATGGCCGCCTGGCAGAAGTAATGCGTCGAACTCTGCCGGACTGACGTGATCAATATCTCTGTCGATTTTGACTTCTGCTTTACCCTGCTTACCTGTGACGGTTTTTCCCGCTTGCATCTCAATGGTCACCACCTCGTGTCCTGCTTTGGTATAAGCATCGGCGGGTGAGGTGAATTCGGAGTCCTCGAATTCATCGGTGATCAGTACCGCTATTTTCTTACCCATCTGTCTCTCCTTGCTTTGAAAACGCTGTGCGTTTGTGGCTCGGTTAACCCATAAAGCTTGGTCGCCATGACGTAAAAAACAAGCCAGGCGGTGGCAGTGATGCAGATGAACCTGTGAAAGTTAAAAACATCTGGCTGCAGAGACAGCGACAGCTCTATTTCATAACCTTCTGTTTGAACGAGTTTATTTAAAGGTCGCGCTGATGTTTAGCACGTCATAATGTGCAGTTTTTTATATTATTTAGATGCTTAAAACGTGAGTAAAATCGCCCTAAAGTGCCGATTAAAAATTCCTCTGCAAAATAGTCACTCAAATGGTTTCATTGCTAAATCTGGCCATCATGTGGATAAGTGGGAAAGCGCACAAGAAAAATGGAAAGTTGATACTCAGGCGCTATATTGAAAAGTGTGCTCCATTTCCCACAGTAAGGGTAATCAAGGATAAGGAATTCCCGCACTGCTTCTTCCCGCTTCGGCGGGATTTTTTTTGCCTGTTTTTCATCTCGCTGATAATTAATGCTCGCCTCGTTTAACCCAGTCAAGCAACGCAAAATAAAATTGGTGGCCTTGTTATTTAATGACTACGCTGAACTATAACATCTGTTTAAAGCTGTCGGATAATTATCATAAATTACCGGAGAAAGATCATGGCCGAACCCTGGGTAAATGATGGTGCAATCGTAACAGACTCATATCGTGGCCTTCCGCTGAAACGTATTTCATGGAGTGCTGTATTTGCAGGCGTTATCGCTGCGCTTATCGTTCATATATTATTAGGTTTACTGGGCACTGCTATAGGCGCATCCGTCATCGATCCTCAACAGGAAAATAATCCTCTTGAACACATTGGTACGGGTGCGCTGATATGGACAGGGATTAGCATGCTGCTGGCCATCATTTCAGGCGGTTACGTCGCAGGTAGGCTGGCGCAACGTGAAGGGGCCCTGCATGGCTTACTGATGTTTGGTGTCAGCACACTCATAACCCTTTGGCTCGCGTTTAGCCTCGCTACAGGTATCATCGGCGGTGCATTTAATATTCTTGGAGCCGGAGCGAGTGCGTTAGGAAGTGGCGTTTCGGCCGTAGCGCCGTCTATAGGAAACATGGCCAAAGAGAAGCTTCAGGAAAATAACATTAATCTGGATCAGCTTCAGAATGAATTACAAACCACCCTTCGGCAGACAGGTAAGCCTGAACTTCAACCGGATAAGCTCCAGCAGGATGTCAGTAGTGAGGCCAATGGCGCAGAAAATCAGGCGAAAGCGACGGCACAAAACCCGCAAAATGCTGACAATGATATTGTGAACTGGGTCCGCGGGGTCATTAACCGTCATTCAGATACGCTTCAGGCAGCAGACCGTGAGGCGCTCAAGAACATCATTAAAGCCCGCACCGGCAAGAGTGACCAGGAGGCTGAACAGATTGTAAACCAGACGGTTGAGAGCTACCAAAGGGCTGTGGCACAGTTTCAACAGCTGAAACAACAGGCCGAGCAAAAAGCACGTGAAGCTGCTGAAAAAGCCGCCGCAGCAACAGCTAAAGCCAGCTGGTTTACCTTCTTTGTATTAATTATCGAGGCCGTGTTGGCTGCTGTATTCGGACGGATTGGCAGAAAAACTCAGCCTCATACGGTTCTCACCACTGAAAGACCTCTCTGATATTGTACGCTTCTTCGAAAATTGAAGTGATGTTCCTGCCCAGCCCTGAAGACCACAATTCTCAGGGCGGGTATGGGCATTATTTTGCGCGATGCATTTCTTTTAGTAGATAGCTAAAAAGTAATTTTTAAATTAATTTATCGCCTCGCTTATTATTGATCCCTGGAACAAGGAGTAACGTTTTAATTTAGTG
>NZ_BBOC01000135.1:0-9314 GCF_001485335.1 Type-D symbiont of Plautia stali
TCCGGGATGCCTTTACGGTCTAGACGACGGGCAGGATCACGGCCAGCATCCAAACGCTGGCCAGCCCGGTTACCAGTGTAGTGAATGGCTCAGCTCCTCGGAAGCGCCGCAGTATGCGATGCTTGGGTCAACAAGAGCCCACATCATGGCGTCTGCCGTACAGAAATCGCCAGCGCAGATCATACTGAAGCTCGCTTTAATAAGCCCCATAGTCACCCATACGTAAGGTTTTTCACGCAGAAGATTAGGCTCTGTGCTGCCACAGTTCAGGAAAAAGTCATGTCGGTATTCCTGCCGCCACTGCAGTTAATGACATTTTCTGTGTCGTGAGCCCATTCAAGGTCGCGGGAATGCATTATGGTGGGGATATTATAGCCCGTGCCGTATTGCTTTCTACAAAGTGGCCAGTGACTGCGATAGTATTTCAGAGGTCTGACATAAAGTTTAAATGCCACTTCATCGCAAAGACAGGAGCCGCTAACTACCACTGGAGTTCGCAAAAGCGTATTCCTCAATCAGTTTTCGGGCACACTGCGGTACCCGGACTGGCATGATCGTCCGCTTCCAAAAGTCTGACATAAAATGCACAAAGTCTGAGCAGTGGGGGCCGATATCCATTGAGGACTTATTTCATCTTAAGGAAGAAGATCATGGTCAGTACAGTAATCAATTACGGTATCACCGCGGACCCTGCAGTCAAAACCGGAAAGAGACGGGTATGATATCTTACTGGCGTAATAGTATATCAGCCTGCTGAAGACCGGTGAGAGTACTCTTACACCATCGCCGAGTCAGGAAGCGATCGACAAAAGCATGAATGACCTGCTGCAGTTGCGTAACAGCATTATCAGTCAGAGCAGAAGTCAGGTAAATGACATCAGTAATAACGTGGATGAATACTTTCCATCGCTCCAGGCGGATTCATTCCTTTCCAGAGAAGAAAAGTCCGGCCTTATCGGAGCACGTTAAGGGTTGCTCATCTCTCGAAGGCCGACTGCCGGAAAAGAAAGTCTCCTATTCAGAAGGCCATGTCCCTTTTTACACGACAATGAAACAGGAGGACGGATACACTTTTACCTGGTTTATTTCAGATCGTCCGCCTCTTTAACCGGCGTAGTCATTAATGGTTATTTTGTGCGGGACGCGCTTCGCTATATTTCCCCCGATGCTGCCTTCTACACTCTGCAGGATTTCATGAAGCTGAGTCCTTCGGGTTATGTCTGGAAAAGTTCACAATATCCCTTTGTGTTGGATTCATCTGACTCCATGAACATCCGCAGGCTTCTTCTTCACAGCTGCGCGGTTATTTTTTTCATTCTTACCGTCAGCCTCCTGGCGGGCTGGTTGACTTATGTCAGCACCGGTCTGATAAACACACCGCGGTTTGTGTTGAAATATTACTTGTATAAAAAAGCTTTTACCCGGTGTATCAGCCTGTTATCAGTACACGAGACAGAAAGGTGGCGGGCTGGAAATCCTCATGCGGTGCGGCAACAAAAAGGGGAATGAGGCATCGCCGACGCTTTTTATACCGCTTGCCGAACAGAGTGGAATGATTGGGGAGCTGACTTTGCAGCTACTGGAGAAGGTGCGGGAGGATTTTGCTATGTTGTCAGCAAAAGGCCTCTATCTCTCCGTAAATATCACCTCCGAAATCGTCGAAACCCCGGAACCTTTCGTGAATTACTGAAGTTTACCGAACATGCACAGCTCTAAGGACTGGACGTGCTTGTTGAGATTACCGAACGTCAGAGCTTCAGCCTGACAGAACAGCTGTCCGAAAAATTCGCCCTGTTACGCAAAGCCGGCCTGCATGTTGCCATAGACGATTTCGGCGGTGCCCCCGGAAGGCGGGTAAACGTACTGCATCATTCCCTCTGCTGAAGTTAACCTGGCCTCAGGGAGCAATCTTACTGTCTGAGGCCCGCCGAACGTCCATCATCAGGCAGGCCGCTGACTCCGCCTTCTGTCTGTATTACCCAGATGCTGAACGTTAGCCCGGCCTGCCTCCGGGCCCGCCGCCAGGGCCATATCCCCTCGGAAAGTGGTACTGTTCAGATTAACGCCACTAGCAGCAGAACCATTTTTTTCTCATCTTCATCTCCTCAGAAGCCATCAGCGTATCAGACAGGATGTCAGGCCGAACGCGTGGTTTGATAAGGTATCTACAGAGGGGAGCGAAAATTGATGTCCCGGTTCCGGAATGCAACATCGCTGCATCAGGGAATGTTATAAACAATGGACACCTGCGTTTTTTGTGTCGGTTTTATCCGGCGCCGTGGAAGGCGGCATGGAATTGTGCGTGTAGTTATACGTCACTTTCAGGGCGAACCTTTTATTTAGGTCGACTCTCAGGCCGGTTTCGGAATTGAGAGTGGAATCCCTGGAAGCCAGCACTGAAACGCCCTGTATAAAATAAGCAGCGTCAGTGAGTTTGTAAGAATAGCTGAGGGCAGTATAGGCAAGCGCATTGGTCGTTTCGTTTCCGTCAGTGAACTCATCATGCCTGACGCCAGGGCCGGCCTCAGCGCGCAGAGTATGAAGCGGCCCGCTGAATATCTGCCTGCCTTATCCGGCTACCGTGATGTAGTGGCCTCAGTACCCGTTGAATCTGTCGCCATACCACCCGTTCTGTCCGAAAAGAAAATTTTTGCCGTCCAGTTTAGGCCGCAGGCGCAGGCCCGCCAGATATTTCTCGGAGGAACGGGTGTCATCAGAGCTGTAGTTGTAGGCTTCTCCCCAGAGGCTGTAAGCGTTGGCGCTATCAAACCAGGTCAGCGTTGAATCAGCCGTAAGGGTGGACGTACGGGAATTACCTCCCTGATGGGCGTAGCTGCCCTGAACGTTACCTGCAAAATCACTTTCAGCCGTGGAAGGATCATCAGGAACGGTAAAAATGTCGACGCTGGCCGGGGCCCCCTCCGAAAAAAGGCTCGGGGCAAACAATGGCATGCCGCGCATTGAGGTCAATGCTTTCAATTCATCAGCTCACATGTAAAAAAATAAAGCTTATACGGACTGAAAATATTTTCCTGCGGGAAGTCGCTAAGGCATCGTTAAAATCATTAAGGATATCATAAAGATGGGATGGGTCATTCACGTCATTGCGTGACCGCGGCCAGCAGCACGACCGGCACACAGACGCGGGTCAGTCCGTTACCCAGCGCAGCCACGAGCGCGGGGCTCAGGGATCCGACCGGCGGGATGGTGCCTGGAGCCCGTCATCTTCCGAATCGCGGCGCCATTACCTGACTTAGGATGCCACCCTGACTCAGAAACAAAGGTGATGGCAGCCAGCGCGACCATCTGCATCAGCCGGGTCACTGACAGGCTCTCCATCCAGCCTGCCATCCGTCAGGGAGATGAAGCGGATGTGAGGGTACGGGTGGCTCAACTGCAGCGCACGCAGCCCGGCAGGAGCGCTGAAAAGCTGCATGGGAAAAATGGTATTCCGTACAGAAGAGCGCATCAGTGCCCTGCGGGTGGAAACATCAATGTGTCAGGTGAGTAGCATCACCCTTTAATCCCTGAGTTGCCGCACCATTATTTCGCCTGTAAATAACTGGCCGACCCGCTTCCGCGCGAAACACCTGTTCTGTCATCAGGCAACGCCGCCCTCCCGGCGCGCGCCCATCACTTCCTCCCAAATACTAAGTTCCGGCCCCTGCGTAGTGGCTGTATGCCAGAACTGTGTTCCTCCAGAAACAAGTATCAGTGCCAGAACTTTCTGAAAAATTCTGATCTTAAGAAGTGCCTTTCTGCGCGGCAGAGGCCCGGCGCCCGGGTTAAACCGGGTTGTCCTGTAATCTGTACTGCTCGGGCATTTCTCTGAATGTTCCCTGAATGTGAAACCGCCGCTGGAAAATTATCCTCATCTGATCAAAAGTCGCATTTAGATATCTTTACGTTATAAGAAGTTAATTTACGTTGCGTTCATCTTTTGCCGATTTGTATCACGCCGGGGGAAATATGAAAATCATCGTGGGGGTACGGGTTACCCTGAAAAAAGAAACATCCTGACTGACGGTTTACATGACTATCAGGACTACCGACTCAGGAATGTCTGGACCTGGGCCAACGCTGTAAGACAGAGGTTATTGCGCCGCAACAAGCTGTTTATCTTTCGTCCATTTCCCTTTTTCTCCTCAGATGACGCCGACATCATTCATCTGTTCAATGAAGTCGCCACCGGTGCGGGCAACTGGGTGGCAACCTTTGAAACCGAACTGCCCCGTGTCCTTCCGATCAGGGGGATTGATAAATTCACCAATCCCGAACTGTCCCGGGAGCTCAGGCATGTCAGTTCACCGGGCTGCAGGGGTATCATCGCTATATCCGAAGCCACCCGGCAAATCCAGTTGCAGTTACTTGAGCGCTTTCCGGCTGAGCGGTCGGCTATCCTTCCTAAACTGCACGTCCTGCATCCACCTCAGCCGGTTCTGCTGGAGAGGATCGCAAAGACGGTGGGAGGCCCGCTGACCTTTACCTTTGTGGGAAATGAGTTTTACCGCAAGGGAGGCGCTGAAGTCGTGCTTGCTTTCAGTCAGCTGCTCAGGGAAGGCGCGCTTAGCGCGAACGATGTGCGTGTCAATATCGTGGGCGACACGAGCAGGACGCACAACGTGGCGCACGGAAATTTTCAGGACGACGCCACGTTTCGGGGAAGCATTGAAAAAGCGCTCCGCGAAACGCCGGTCTTCCAGCCATTCACCTCTCTGGCCAACAACGCGGTACTGCAGCTTATCCGGTCCACTGACGTCGGGCTGCTGCCCACGTGGCAGGACACCTACGGTTTTTCCGTCCTTGAAATGCAGGCGTGCGCCTGCCCGGTGATCACCACAAACATCCGGGCGCTACCGGAAATTAATCCGGACGAAGCGGGCTGGATGATACGCTGCCCGCTGAATGGATCGTTCGAACTGGGCATAAAGTCTGAGGAAGAGAAACAACGGCTGCGCATAAGCATGGTAGAACAGCTTAAAACGATAATTATGGATATCATGAAAAACAGGGCCCAGCTTGAGAGTAAGTCAGCAGGTTCATTAAGGCGCATACGCGCAGAGCACGATCCCCGTCTTTTTCAGCAGCGGCTGAACGCGGTGTACAGGGGAGAAAAAATGCCGGAACCTGCCAGAAAATGAAGCATGTACCCGGACGGATCCTGGCATTCATTCTGGTCGCGACAGCCCTGACGCTGATACCCCATGGCATCCGGGTCGTCAGGGAGCACGTAAAACCCTGGGTGCAGTACTGCCGTGACCCTTTCACTGCCAGACATGCTGTCATCCGATGTGCGGATATTGAGCCCTGATGTCCCCGGACTGAGCAGCATGGAAGCCTCCTCAGAAAGAATTTAGATGACTGGCAGCACCACGGCCAGCATCCAGAGGCTGGTCAGCACGGTCACCAGCGAGGTGAGCAGCAGCGATCACGCCGGCGGCAGAAAGCCCCCCCAGCGACATCGATACGCCGGATGATGCCGGCGCCGGAGTTACTCGCCCCATGCGGCGATTCTTTCACTCCGGTAATTAATGTAAACCATAGCAGTAAAAAGCCCGTACAGAGAGTGAGCTAAAGCGCGGGCAATCTTTGGGGGTAACTATCGACCCTTCTGGTTTGTTACCATCATGCACTTTCCAGCAACAAAAGTTGCGATCTGAGCCGCCTGGACGAAGAAAATAAACCGCTTCCGAAAATGGAGCGGGCGTTCAAATGCAGTTTTTGATGTACAACATCACATCACTCGTATTGAAGGGATATGGAGCGCTATTAGAACAAACTGAGATCGTTACATAACCTGAATTTAGTGTAATGGTATGATTTTTAGCAATAAGAATTAACCACGTATGTAAAGTGTTAACTCTGGGGTCTTATTGTAAATATCAGAAATTCTTAAGACACTAAGTCCCGATTATACCTGAATGCAGATGTGACAGTTTTGGGGGCAAAAAAGCCCGGAGCAAGTGAGTCCGGGCGGCATAATTAAATGCCTGATATAGCAATAGAATGTTGGTAATTCCGAGGAGAACCGGAACGCTCTTTTGATAGAGGTTGTTCCTGAATAGTCCAGTCGTTAGTCACAAAAAAACCCGCGCAGAGGCGGGTAAAAAATTCGTTCAACTGGAAATTCTCTTTTCGTATGCATAACGCTTGCTGTGTGTATATGAATACGTCGCTATTATAGCAACATAAGCTTGAGCGTTTTAAAAAGTTCCATGATAAGAATTTACTGGATGGATTAGCCGATTTGGTGCGGTTTCAGAGGTGATAGTAACGTAATTAAAAAAGCCCGGCACTGATGGCGTCCGGGCTGCACACAGGGTGCCAGTCATGATCAATCGGAGTATGCCGTTAATACAGAGGAGTAGAAGCGACATTTTGATATTAGGATGAGCCCGTAAAAATTCCAGCGAAGCGGTACAATCAGTGACGCAAATCTTTGGGTCAGTCAACTCACAAACACACGCGCTGATATCGCGGTTGCTGAATTTTAAGGGCGCATTGTCTGCAGATCCAGAGGGATGACTGCGTCAGCAGTATTCGGACAATATCTTTAAACAATACAACGCCGCACAGCCCGGCAAGCTTTTCGCTATTAATCGTCGGAACAAATCAGGTTAGCGCTCGCGCATGAGCTGAACCGCACGTTCAGGAAGGCCCGCAGGCGGTTAATATTTGCTGGGCCAGCCGCGTCACCTTTCAGCCATGACCGTCGAACCGTCTGTACGTTAGCTCTGAAGCAGTCGACGACTATGTATGTTGAAAATACCACAATTCTCAGCAACAAGGTGGGTTGTCATTTGCCGGTCGACAAATTCCTGATTGATTCAAGCCAATTAACTGTGTCATTAAAGAAAAATCCGAACAAAAGGTTGCCACGACAGGATCATCATCAGGTAGCCCGACTCGGGCAGGTCAGTAACTCTTTGTGGCCAGTGCACATAATTATACTTATCATGAAAGCTACAGGTTCTGCTACCTATCAAGTCTGACAGCCATGAATTAATTAAAATATTCTTTCTCAAATATATTCATCGGGTCACATATTTTGAATGTCTCACCCCCTTTTTGGGGGGGTTATGATATCAGATTGAATAACTCAATTTGTTATTGATCCCGCCAGGAGGCATTCCTGTACGTAGAAGATTTTGTTTGACCCTATTAGTCGGAAAGAAGTTTTTTTGCACTCAGTATGTGATTAAATTAGAAAATTGCGAGCGGGACGTGAAAAAAAGTCCGCTTTACGCTAAAATTAATTTCCTGTTACTGTAAATTCAGGTCATATCAGATAGCTATGAACTATAATGACGTTCTTCCCTGCGAAATGGTAGGGAAATATTTCTCTGGTAGTTTTTCATCTTATAAGAAACTCATGACGCAGGTTATCTCCGTTGAACGTAACGGTGGAGGCTTCCTTGTTACACACACTTTCAACGGCCGCATCAGGAAAACCGCCTTGTCTGTGTTCAGGCTTCGCTTTCCTTTTATTTCTTAACCTTTTTTATCCACGTGCTGTCATGGATATTCGATTTTCATGACAGCTGGATCTGATAAGCGTTGCGCTGAAGGCATCCTGACAGCGTACGAAATCTCACTTTACCGAAAAGAGAAACTGCTGGGTATCCTGACATCAGAGAATATTGCGAACTCTCACCGGACAGTTCAGTATTACCGTATCGCTGACATAAAACGGAGTCGATTTTACGTCAGATAAACCCCTTATCCTTTATCCGGTTGCTGGATCATTAAAGTGTCCCGTGGGCAGGTAATGTCATCATCAGCGCATAAGACAGCATGCCTTGCGATCCGCGGTTTACTGGAATGACCACATCTGGCTTTGAAAGGATCTATTGGGGAATTTTAATTTATACAGTTTCTTTAACCTATACTTATCGTTAATTCCGGGATTCAGATGAGGGTACAGATGAACAGTTTACTTACGGTTGAATATGAGGTTCAGATAAAAAGACTGGCTTGTCTGCATCAATCAGGAGAGGGATATCAAAGCATCAAATCTGATATAAATTCAGCACTAATGCATCTGAGCGGAGAGATTGGTCTAGATCCCGAAGACCGGGTTGCGACATGGAGTGAGCTGCACACCTCTCTTAAGAGGTCTCTTTTTAATCTCTGCCGACCCGCACTGGATTAATGTCATCCGGTTTGCCCTTTCAAGGATAAAATCCTACAAGCAAAAATGCTCTTGTGTCCCGTTCGGGTAAAAGAACGGCTCATACTTGATGGCTATTCAGGCGCTTCAGAGGCTTAGTGGCTAACGCGCTTTTTAGCATTAGATAGACCCCGAAGATCCCTACTTTAGTCTAAGGTCCCCGTTTGCGCGGGCTGTTTTTCTGTGTGGTCACTGAAAATTTTCTCTCAGAAAGACGCGCGCCAAAGCCGGTGAGCGGGGATTAACTCTTGTGTCGGGGTGGAGGTGTGACAGCATTGTGGCATAACGTCCGGCCTGAAGACCGGTCAGTCATGTCTCATTGATTTGAGCCCCTGACAAATTCCTGCCAGTTAAGATAGCCGGGCTTTTGATCGGGTCGGTTGCCGTGCAGATATGAAATCAGCCCGTTTCAGAGATGGCTTCCGGAAGCGAGCTTCTGCGATATGAGGCAGTGTATCTCGTACATGTTATGCTATCTACGACACTAAACGGCAGCCTTTTACTGATGTACTTTCGGCTTCAATCAGGTGGTTTATCGTTATATTGTAAAATACTTCCTCCGGACTCTGGTCGCTATGCTTCCTGGTAAATTACGTCTCCGTACGTTGCTCATATTACTTTCCGTCGGCGGAGTGATACTGACCGCCTGCCTGCTGCTCGGATCGCTGCTGATTTTTCAGAAGGGCAACATTGAGGACAGCCTGCTTGAGAGCAACATCGCCTATGCGCGCAAGCTCGCCGACACCACCGATCGCTATCTCGGCACGGCGCAGCGTGAGCTCGCCTGGAGCGCCGGGCAGATTAAGGGGCTTAACGATTCGGGGCACCTTCGGGACGAGACCGATCGCCTGCGGCTGCAGTCGGGCTTTTTCAATACCGTCGTGGTGGTTAACCGCGACGCCGTTATCGCCGCAACCTCGCCGGAAAGCCTGAGCCTCATCGGCATAAAGCTGCATTCCGACGCCAGCAGACAGGCCATTACCACGCAGAAGCCGTTTATCTCTTCGCCCTTTACCTCTGCTACAGGTAACTACGTGATCTTCCTGTCGCAGCCCCTGTTTACGCCGGACGGCACTTATCTGGGCTACATAGGCGGCACCATCTACCTCAAAAAACAGAGCATGCTGAGCGACATTCTCAGCCT
>NZ_BBOC01000136.1:0-9020 GCF_001485335.1 Type-D symbiont of Plautia stali
TCAATGCGCACCCTTTGAAAACTGCGCTGGATTGTCGCAGGGTCGCCATTTATGGCGACCATGCCAATCACCGCACTGCTTCAGCCATTCATAGCGACCTTATCGCCATTACTGCTTCGCTTTATACGCGTCGAATGCCTGTTTGATTTCGGTTTTGGCTTTCGCCGCATCCTCAAATCCATTTAACTCCACTTTCTTACGACCGTCCGGCAACTGCTTGTAGACGCGGAAGAACGCCTGCAGACGCTCCTGCTCCATCTTCGGCAGATCCTTCATCTCTTTGATGTCGTCGTAAGTGGGGTCGATCTTGCTGGTGGGCACTGCGACGATCTTGTCGTCCACTTCACCCCCATCAATCATCTTCAGCACGCCAATCGGGCGCAGTTTGATCAGCGTACCCGGTTGCAGCGGCGCACGGGTATAGAAGATCACATCCAGCGGATCGCCATCACCACCCAGTGACTGGGTCAGTGAACCGTAGTTCGCTGGATAGGCTACCGGCATCGACTGAAAACGGTCGGCAACGATAAAGCCGGTTTTCGCGTCGGTTTCATATTTGATCATGCCGCCCGCAGGGATCTCAGTCACCGCATAGAACTCATCCGGGACTTTATCGGGTTGTGGGAAATCCAGCACGTTTTGCGCCTGAACGGCGGCAGAGGCGGAAATAAGCAAAGCAATAACAGAAAGGCGTTTTAGCAGGTTCATTGTTGATTCTCTTGATCTTTAATGAAGGAGACAACAACGTAGAGGGCGAGGGTTACAGAGATATGAATAAACGATAAAAAATGGAGAGACCAAATATTCCACGTTGCAGGAAGGCGGCAACTGAGCGCATCCCCTGAAGCTTACATCAGTAAGTGACTGGGCTGGGCGAGGGCAGTCAACGCACCTGCAGCATGGAAAATGACGGTATCAGCCGCGATAGACGCAGCCTGCAGTACAGGTCTCTTTAATCATCACTGCGCTCAGCTCTGGCAAGATCGGCTTCATCTGATCCCAAATCCATTTCGCCAGCACTTCGCTGGTCGGGTTTTCCAGGCCAGGAATATCATTGAGATAGTGATGATCGAGACGATCATAAATCGGCTTAAACGCCGCCTTCAGCTCGGCAAAATCCATTACCCAACCGGTATGCGCATCCACTTCACCGGTGATTTCCAACCGTACCAGGAACGAATGGCCATGCAGGCGACCACACTTATGCCCTTCAGGCACATGCGGTAAGCGGTGGGCTGATTCGAACTGGAACTCTTTAAATAGCGTGGTAGACATAATGGCTCTCAGACTTAAAAACCGCCGAATTCTACCTGAATCACAGATTTTTCGCACCCGCTACGAGTGAAAAGGGCATTTTGCGACATCCTTCTCACCATGCCTAATCTAATGCATTGAATAAAAACGGGTTTGTTTACCACTTTTGCCGATTAACTTTACCCGAAAAACCACTTAGTCATTTTGGTTATTTAATATGTCGAAGGCTTATTTAATCGTTAATATACAGCCCGGTAACCTACCCACTCTTCCGCCACCGATTGGTCCGGACTTCATACACTGGAATGTTTAACGCGATGACGACTCAGGCACCAGGTTCAATGCTCCCGCTTAATCCCGAGCAACTCGCGCGCTTACAGGCGGCGACCACGGATTTCAACACCACCCAGATGGCCTGGCTCTCCGGCTACTTTTGGGGCATGGTCAACCAGACACCCGGTGCCGCCGTTGCGCCTGCACCGGTTCAGGCTGAGACGCCGACCATTACGCTGATCTCCGCTTCGCAGACCGGTAACGCACGTCGCCTGGCTGAGCAACTGCGCGACGACCTGCTGGCCGCCAAGCTGAACGTCAATCTGGTCAATGCTGGCGACTACAAATTCAAACAGATCGGCCAGGAAAAATTGCTGGTGGTGGTGACCTCGACGCAAGGTGAGGGTGAGCCGCCAGAAGAAGCTGTTGCGCTGCATAAATTCCTGCTGTCGAAGAAAGCGCCGAAATGTGAAGGGACTGCCTTCGCGGTGTTTGGCCTTGGCGATACCTCCTACGAATTCTTTAGCAAAGCCGGTAAAGACTTTGATGAGCGTCTGGCTGAGCTGGGTGCAGAACGCCTGCTGGATCGCGTTGATGCCGACGTGGAATATAAAGAGCAGGCCGCTGCCTGGCGTCAGCAAATCACTGAGATTCTGAAAGCGCGTGTACCCAGTGCGCCCTCTGCCGTAGCGGCAGTGGCCTCGACAGGCGCCGTCAACGAAATCCACAGTAGCCCATACAGCAAAGAAGCGCCGCTGACGGCCAGCTTCGCCGCGAATCAAAAAATCACCGGCCGCGATTCAGACAAAGACGTACGTCATATTGAAATCGACCTTGGTGATTCCGGCCTGCGCTATCAGCCGGGTGATGCGTTGGGTGTGTGGTTTGAAAACGACCCCGAGCTGGTGCAGGAGTTGCTGCAACTGGTTTGGTTGAAAGGTGACGAACCGATTGAAGTGAACGGCGAAAGTCTGCCGCTGGCGGAAGCACTGCAAAAGCATTATGAGCTGACGGTGAATACTCCGCAGATCGTCGAGCAGTATGCAGCGTTGTCACGTAACGATGCGCTGCTGGCGCTGGCAGGTGATAAACCAAAGCTGCAGAGCTATGCGCAGAGTTTCCCGATTGTCGATATGGTGCGTCAGGCACCAACAGAATTGAATGCGGAACAACTGACCGGGCTGCTGCGTCCGCTCACGCCGCGCCTCTACTCTATCGCCTCGTCGCAAGCGGAAACCGACACCGAAGTGCATATCACGGTGGGGGCGGTGCGCTACGAAATTGATGGTCGTCAGCGCGGTGGTGGTGCATCAACCTGGCTGGCGGATCGCATCGAAGAGGACGGTGATATTCGTGTGTTCATTGAACACAACGACAACTTCCGCCTGCCAGCGAATCCGGAAACGCCGGTGATCATGGTCGGCCCAGGCACGGGCATCGCACCGTTCCGCTCCTTTATGCAGCAGCGTGATAACGACGGCGCGAGCGGTAAAAACTGGCTGTTCTTTGGTAACCCGCACTTCACCGATGATTTCCTGTATCAGGTGGAGTGGCAGAAATATGTTAAAGACGGCTTGCTGACTAACATTGATTTAGCGTGGTCACGCGACCAGGCTGAGAAAATATACGTACAAGATAAAATCCGCGCGAAAGGGGCGGAAGTGTGGCGCTGGATTGAAGAGGGCGCGCACCTTTACGTCTGTGGTGACGCTAATCGCATGGCGAAAGACGTCGAGCAGGCGTTACTGGATGTGGTGGTCGAACACGGCGGCATGGATCGTGAAACGGCTGACGAATTTTTGAGTGAGCTGCGCATTGAGCGCCGTTATCAGCGAGACGTTTACTAATGAGCGAAAAACATCCTGGACCGCTGGTCGTTGAAGGCAAGCTAACTGACGCTGAGCGTCTGAAAAAACAGAGCAACTACCTGCGTGGCACCATCCTCGAAGACCTTGATGATGGCCTGACCGGCGGCTTTACCGGTGATAACTTCCTGCTGATCCGTTTCCACGGTATGTACCAGCAGGATGACCGCGATATCCGCGCCGAACGTGCCGCACAGAAGCTGGAACCGCGTCATGCCATGATGCTGCGTTGCCGTTTGCCGGGTGGCATCATCACGCCAACCCAGTGGCTGGCGATTGATAAGTTCGCCACCGATAAAACCATTTATGGCAGCATCCGTCTGACTAACCGCCAGACCTTCCAGTTTCACGGCATTCTGAAAAAGAACGTGAAGCCGACGCATCAGATGCTGCATGAAGTCGGTCTTGACGCGCTGGCCACCGCCAACGACGTTAACCGTAACGTGTTGTGTACCTCAAACCCGGTGGAGTCTGAGCTGCATCAGGAAGCCTATGAGTGGGCGAAAAAACTCTCTGAGCATCTGCTGCCGCAAACCCGTGCTTACGCCGAGATTTGGTGGGACAAAGAGAAAGTTGCGACAACGGATAAAGAGCCGATTCTCGGTGAAACCTATCTGCCGCGTAAATTCAAAACCACGGTGGTGGTGCCGCCGCATAACGATGTTGATCTGCACGCCAACGATTTGAATTTCATCGCCATTGCGGAGAAAGGCAAACTGATTGGCTTTAACCTGTTGGTCGGCGGTGGACTGTCGATCGATCACGGTAACAAAGCGACTTATGCGCGTACCGCCAGCGAGTTTGGTTTCCTGCCGGTAGAGAAGATCCTCGATGTGGCCGCAGCCGTTGTGACGACGCAGCGTGACTGGGGCAACCGCACCGATCGTAAGAACGCGAAGACCAAGTACACGCTGGAGCGGGTGGGTGTTGAGACCTTTAAAGCGGAAGTGGAAAAACGTGCCGGTCTGACGTTTGAACCGATTCGCCCCTATGCTTTCACCACGCGCGGCGACCGTGTTGGCTGGGTGAAAGGCATCGACAAAAATGGCATCTGACGCTGTTTATCGAAAACGGTCGTTTACTGGATTATCCCGGTCGTCCGCTCAAGCGGGGCATTGCCGAGATTGCCAAAATTCACCAGGGCGATTTCCGCCTCACCGCTAACCAGAACCTGATTGTGGCGGGCGTGCCGGAGAAGCAAAAAGCGCAGATCGAAGCCATCGCCCGTGAACACGGTTTGATGGAAGCGGTGACGCCGCAGCGCGAAAACTCCATGGCCTGCGTGGCATTCCCGACTTGCCCACTGGCGATGGCGGAAGCCGAGCGCTTCCTGCCGTCTTTCGTCACCAAAGTCGAAGAGATCATGCATAAGCATGGTGTCGGCGAAGAGCACATCGTGCTACGCGTTACCGGTTGCCCGAACGGTTGCGGTCGTGCTTTGCTGGCAGAGTTAGGTCTGGTGGGTAAAGCGCCGGGTCGTTACAACTTACACATTGGCGGCAACCGCATGGGCACGCGCATTCCGCGTATGTACCGCGAGAACATCAACGAAGGCGAAATCCTGGCCAGCATCGACGAACTGGTCGCGCGCTGGGCAACCGAGCGCCACGCTGATGAAGGCTTTGGTGACTTCGTGATTCGCGTTGGCATTATCAAAGCCGTGGTTGATCCCGCCCGTGATTTTTGGGACTCGGAGGCAGTATGACGGTACTTGATCTCGCAGCACTGAATAGCGGCAGTAAAGTCGATCGCATCATGGCGTTGGCGGAAAGCAACGTGCAGCTGGAGAAGCTCTCCGCTGAGCAGCGCGTCAGCTGGGCGCTGGAAAATCTGCCCGGTGCGTTTGTGCTCTCTTCCAGCTTTGGTATTCAGGCGGCGGTTTTGCTGCACATGGTGACGCAGCAGAAACCGGATACACCGGTGATCCTGACCGATACCGGCTATCTGTTCCCGGAAACCTATCGCTTTATTGATGAGCTGACCGAAAAGCTCAATCTCAATTTGCAAATCTTCCGCGCGGAGACCTCTCCCGCGTGGCAGGAAGCGCGCTACGGCAAACTGTGGGAGCAGGGTGTTGAAGGGATTGAGCAGTACAACCAGATTAACAAAGTTGAACCGATGAACCGCGCACTGGAAAACTTGGGTGCGCAGACGTGGTTTGCCGGCCTGCGCCGCGATCAATCTGGCAGCCGTGCCAGTTTGCCGGTGCTGGCAGTGCAGCGTGGCGTGTTCAAGATTCTGCCGATCATTGACTGGGACAATCGCCAGGTGCATCAGTACTTGACGCAGCACGGCCTGAAATACCACCCGCTGTGGGATGAAGGCTATTTGTCGGTCGGCGATACGCACACCACGAAGAAGTGGGAACCGGGCATGGCTGAGGAAGAGACGCGCTTCTTCGGCCTGAAGCGCGAGTGCGGGTTGCACGAGGGTTGATTGATGTGGTCGGCATTAATGCCGACCTTTCAGACTCGTCGTAGGGAGCGCATTGATGCGCTCCTTTTTATTAAATCCCTTTCAACCCAGCAAACGCTTCCGCAGCACGCGTCACGTTCACTTTTGTCACCTCATAATGCGCCACCGCGATAAACGGATCTTCCGCCAGAATGCTGTCTAAGCGGGCGCGATCCATATCCTTCACCAACACCATGCCGCCCGTGCGCGGATCCTTACGGCCTGCCGCAATAAAATCGCCGCTGTCAAAATAACGATCCAGCCATTCAATATGCGGTGCCAGCAGCGCATCGGCTTCTTCTGCCGGACGGAAATAGTTCAGATACACCACGTACATAGCAAATCCTTAAGTTGTTGGGTTGGCCAGCTCGGTGAGTAGTGGCAGTAAGATCTTCACGCTGTCGCGTGTGCGTTGGGTAATGCGGCCCGGTAACCAGCGATCCAGATAAGTGAGATTATCCCGGTCAGTTTGATGTCGGACGTTGCCATCCGGGAAGTGGCTGGAGTGCGCCCGCTGTTGCGCGCCATCTTTATTACCCAGCGCCCAGTTCGCCGCGGTGACATCCAGCAACGGCATCCCGGCTTTATCAAACGGGTTGACGCCAGGATAGTCACGCGGAGCCAGGGTATGGCTGGCGGCAGAAATGCCATAGCGACGAGCCAGCTGCAAGGCGCGTGCACTGGTTTGCTTACGCACTGCCGAGGGGGTGTTAGTGCCACTGTTAAAGTAGAGGTGATCGCCAACGATCAGGCTGTTCAGATCAATCACTAACAGGGTGTTTTTCTTTTCCTGCACGCTCATGCGCGACAGGTAATCGTCCATGCCATGCAGCCCGGCTTCACCGGCACTCAAGGCGACAAAGCGTACGCCGTAATGCAGCGGGGTTTTACTCATCTGCTGCGCCAGTTCCAGCATCACGCCCAAGCCTGAGGCATTGTCATCAACACCTTGCAGACGCAGACCGCCAAGATTGTTATCCGCTTCGTGGCGGCTGAGTGGCGTCCAGGTATCCAGATGGGTGACGATCAGGATTTCCTGCGGCACGCTTCCCGCCCGAGCGGCAATCACCGAGGTGGCGGAGACTTTGCGCAGGCGCGTCTCGCCTTTGCGCTCTGACCAGTTGTAGCTGGTGTTGAACTGGCGGGTATTGCTCTTGTAGCCCAGCTCGGTGAACTGCTGTTGCAGATAATCGGCGGTCATGAGTTCGGCAGGGCTGCCGCTCATGCGGCCGGGGAAATAGGTGGCAATGTGGCGCAGTTGCTGTTCAGCAAAATGCCCAGGCGTGTAAGTGGCAGCTTGGGCAAAGAAAGGCAAACCGCCCGCGATCAGTGCAGCCAGCACGGTGCGGCGGAGAGTGGCAAACATAGTAAGGGTCCTTTTCTGACATCCCGTCATGCTAAAAAAATTCTGAGTTAGTATGAAACTGTGACCGCGTTTGCACAATTTGAATTGCTCCGAAACACCAGCAATATCATTTGTTAAGCACAAATTGTTATCAGCAATCCTGGGTCGTTATTCCATTCGGTAACTACTAATGCTAATTCGTAATTTCATCTGCCAGAAGGTGGGAAAGTATAGTCGCGTTAACTTATTGTAAAACTAGCAAGGTTAACGTGGATTATCTGCCTCTCTTTGCCGATCTCAAAAACCGCCCGGTGCTCGTTGTCGGCGGTGGCGAAATCGCTGCGCGTAAAATCGAACTGCTGCGTCGCGCCGGTGCGCGCGTGCGGGTAGCAGCGCGCGATCTCGGCCATGAGTTGCAGGCGCTGCTGGATATTGATGCGATTGAGTGGATCGCCTCCAGCTTCGAACCAACACAACTCGACGGCGTATTTCTGGTGATCGCTGCGACCGATGACAATGCGCTTAACGCGCAGGTGTTTGATGCGGCGAATGCGCGTCACAAGCTGGTTAACGTGGTAGACGATCAGCCGAAGTGCAGCTTTATCTTCCCCTCCATTGTCGACCGCTCTCCCTTAGTGGTGGCGATCTCCTCCAGCGGAACAGCCCCGGTTTTGGCGCGCCTGTTGCGTGAAAAAATCGAGGCGCTGTTGCCCGCCAATCTCGGTCAGATGGCTGAAGTGGCAGGGCAGTGGCGCGACAAAGTGAAACAGCGCTATCGCAGCATGTCTGAACGCCGTCGCTTCTGGGAACGGGCATTTAATGGCCTTTTCGCCAGCCAGATGTCTGCTGGCAACGTCAATGAAGCGCGCCGTACTCTCGACCGTGAGCTGGAAAACAACACCGATAACCAGGGCGAAATCACGCTGGTGGGCGCAGGGCCTGGTGACAGCGGTTTGCTGACCCTGCGCGGTTTGCAAGTGATGCAACTGGCCGATGTGGTGCTGTATGACCATCTGGTGAGTGACGAAGTGTTGGAACTGGTGCGTCGTGATGCTGACCGCATCTGCGTCGGTAAACGCGCTGGAGCACACTCCGTATCCCAGGAAGAGACCAATGCGATGCTGGTCGAGCTGGCGCAGCAGGGCAAACGCGTGGTGCGTCTGAAAGGTGGCGATCCCTTTATCTTTGGCCGCGGCGGTGAAGAGTTGCAGGCGGCTAAAGCGGCAGGCATTCCTTTCCAGGTGGTGCCGGGCATTACCGCCGCCGCAGGCGCGACGGCCTATGCGGGTATCCCACTGACTCACCGCGACCACGCGCAGAGCGTGCTGTTTGTTACCGGCCATCTGCGCAGTGACAGCGCAGGCATTGACTGGCCTTCACTGGCGCGTGCGCGTCAGACGCTGGCGATTTATATGGGCACGATGAAAGCAGCGGAAATTGCGGCGGGCCTTATCGAACATGGACGCGCAGCCACCACGCCAGTGGCGGTGATCGGTTGCGGTACGCGTCAGGATCAGCAAGTGCTGACCGGAACATTAGATCAACTTGAGGCGCTGGCTGTTGCCGCGCCCACGCCAGCACTGATCGTGATTGGCGAAGTGGTGAATTTACACGGGCAACTCGCCTGGTTCCAACATTCGGCACAGCAGGGGGCTCGCGAGTCCGCCGTTGTCAATTTGGCTTGAGGAAAAATTATGGACCAAAATCGACTTACTCATCTGCGCCAACTGGAGGCAGAGAGTATCCATATCATCCGCGAGGTAGCGGCCGAGTTCAGTAATCCGGTGATGATGTACTCCATCGGTAAAGACTCTTCGGTGATGCTGCAT
>NZ_BBOC01000137.1:0-8966 GCF_001485335.1 Type-D symbiont of Plautia stali
CATGTGTTCTCCTGGTGTGGTTTTGATGTATTAATCACCGGAAGAGCATTATCTTAAAAGCATCATTTTTCGCACTTACCGATGCCTTAAAGGCAACGCAGGGGAAAGCATGCTTCAGCACCGATTGTTTATTTATCTTGACCAGGTGGCGCGCAGCGGTTCGATTCGCAAGGCCGCTGAACGTCTGCATATTTCGGCTTCGGCGATTAATCGCCAACTGATTGCGCTGGAAGAGGAACTCGGGACACCGCTGTTTCAGCGCTTGCCGCGTAAAATGGTGTTGACCGCGGCAGGCGAAGCGTTGATCCATCATGTGCGCCAGAGTTTTAAAGAGATTGAAATCGCGCAGATGAAGATCGAAGAGTTAAAAGGCTTACGCCGTGGTGAAGTGACGGTGGCGATGATGAGCGGGCTGGCGGCGAATTTGATTCCACTGGCCGCCGCGGAATTTCGTCGGGCGAACCCGCGTGTGAAACTGCAACTGCAACAGTTAACCACCGGTGAGAACATCACTAATGCGGTGGCAAGCGGTGAAGCAGATCTCGGTATTGGATTTGATTTCGAATTGCAGCCGGTGCATCGAAAACTCGCCAGCATGCCCGTGCGTCTTGGTGCGGTCGTAGGAGTAGGGCATCCGTTGGCGGTGAAAGCCAGTTTACGGCTCAGTGATTGCCTGCCTTATCCGGTGGTCATTGCAGATAAATCGATGGTGATTCGGCCTTACCTCAATGAGGTGTTCGCGCGGGCATCAATCAATCTGCATACCGTAATTGAAACCAACTCGATCGAAGTGATGCGTCAGTCTGCGATGATGGATCAAACCCTAACGTTTCTGACGCCGATTGATATCGAATCCGATCAGCGTAGTGGCCGTTTGGTGTATATCCCGGTGCGTGAACTGGCACAGCATAGCCAGACGCTGATGTTGATCGGTCACGATCGTGGCACCAGCGCCATTGGCAGCGTGTTTGCGGAGACGTTGAAAGGGATGATGTCGCCATCGTAGATGGCGGCAACGATTATTGCTTCTGCTTGAGAAAATCGAGATCAAATGCCGCCACTTCGCGCACCAGCTTGATCAATGCGTTAGCGGCACGATCTGTGGCGATCTCGCCGCGTTCCGCATCCGCCGCTGCGGCGTTGCCCGTGGTGCCAGACAGGTGCAGATCCTGCGCCATCCAGCCAAAACCAATTCCCCCTTCAGGGGTGAGAATGCCGCCGGTTTTTTCCAGCGCCACCGAAGTTGACACGAAGTCATCCGCGTAAGCCATCTGCACTAACTCAGGGTGGAGATGCAGCATCATACTGGTTTCTGATTCGCCGCCATGAATCCCGTGTTGCCGCTCATGGGCGCTATACAAGTCAGAGGCATCGATGGTACGGAACCAGCTGGCGCTGACGGCAAACATGCCAAGTTCGATGCGCAACTGACGGCAAACAATTTCCATTAACTGCGGCTGGCCGCCGTGCGAATTCCAGAAAATCAGTTTACGAATCCCCGCGCGCCAGGCACTTTTTGCCACCTCGAACCACACTTTGCCCAGTACCTCATAGGGCAGAGAGAGCGTACCGGGATATTCCAGGTGTTCGTCAGATTTGCCAATCGGTAGCGCAGGTAACACCAACAGCGGTAGGTCATCTGGCATTATCGCGACGGCGCGCTGAATAATCCCTGCGTTGATGGCCGCATCAACCCGCACCGGTAAGTGCGGTCCATGTTGTTCCACGGCGCCAATCGGTAGCACGGCCACCATATTGGCCATATCAAGTTCACTGAATTCCCGAGTGGAGAGATCCCACCACCAAGGCGAAGACGGTTTACGCATGTTGACCTCCATTTTTTAAGCTCAACATAACGGGTTAGCGCTGCAATGGAAGCAACAAAATTCGTACTGAACGTTGCTTTTAAGGCATCACTTAGGACTGAAATGTATGTTGGTGCGCATCAAAGTGCACCCTACGAAAACCGCGCACGATCATCGTAGGGTTGCCATTTATGGCGACCGCAAAGCGCCTGGCATCACTTTTGATTCTTAGTCGTGAATTCCTGATAGTTTTCCTGCGTCACCGTCTGGTAAGGCACCCAGTTATAGGCTTCGGTCTTTTTACCTGTGAGCATATCGTTCGCGACATCTACCGCGCCGGTGGCCTGGCCTTTGGCGTCCTGGAAAATGGTCACCGCCATTTTGCCGTTTTTAATAAATTGCAAACCGTCTGGCGTGCCATCAATGCCTGCCACCAGCACATTGTTTTTCTTCAATTGATCCAGAGCCATAATCGCGCCAATCGCCATTTCATCATTGTTGGCCACTATTGCATTAATATCATTGCCATCCTGCAACCAGGAGAGGGTTTTATCGACGGCCTCATTGCGCTGCCAGTTGGCGGTCTGTTTCTGGATCACCTTTAATCCAGGATGATCCTTGACGTAATCTTCAACCGCTTTGGTGCGCTGACGAGCTTCTTCAGTGGATAACGCCCCCATTAAAATCGCAATGTTACCTTGGTTATTCATACGTTTGCCCAGCGCTTCAATTTCCATCTTGCCGCTTAACGCAGAATCAGAGCCGACATAGGCCATTTTGCCGCTGAGTTTCACCTCTGGTTTTCGGTTAACAAAAATTAGCGGGATATTGGCTTTCTGCGCAGCAGCAATCACCGGCATCACGCCTTGGGTATCAACGGGGTTAACGATGATGGCGTCCGCACCCTGATTGATAAAATCATCGATCTGCTGAATTTGCAGTGAAACGTCGCCCTTGGCATCGGCGAACTGGCTGTTGAGGCCTTTTTCTTTCAACTGCTTTTCCATCTGGCTACGAAGAATAGAAACAAAGTTGAGGTCTAAGTTAGCCAGCGCCACGCCGACCATATAGGTTTTCGCTTGCACACCGAACATGCTGAGCAGACCGAAGATCACCACTAATACTTTGATTATTTTCATCTTTATATCTCTGTAGGGGAGTGACAGATGTGTTTTGCATCCGGGTGCAAAATAAGATCAAAAGCCTTCTAATGGCGCTTATTTTGGGGTTTTGCAGCGGGATGCTTAATCATCACTCTCGGTTGCGGTGGAATAATAGTCAACGTGGCAAACATAGATTCCTTCACCCGGATCACAAAAACAGCGAGTTTTGCACCCAGGTGCATGTCGAAATGCAACCGGGTGCAAAATTTGCAAAAGTTACCCCTTGTCTTATCTTGCATAAGAAGCGCCAGGTTAATTATGTTACAACATACAATGCTGGTCATTAATCATCGACCCATGTGACAGCTGAGCTGTTATCAAAGTTAAACAGAATAAGGGGGGGGGCATATCACACAGGAACTTGAGGCTCTGATTGTCGCCCGGCAACGCTATTGCCGGGCATTGTACCCTTAAACTTCAATACTGGTTAAGAGGGCATTTTGAATAATCTTCTGTGCTTTCAATGGATTCTGTTCACGCTGAGCTTCTTGCAGTGCCGTGATATCGAGCTTATCTAATGCGCGATAAATGTGTTTAAGAAAACGTATGGAAAGATTGGCCGCTTCTACATGGTCTTCACGGAAGGGGAACTGATCCAGTTGCCAGACGCCGTCCCAGTTATTGATTTTGAGCACATAGAAGAACTCAAAAATCTCAGTCATATGAACGGTGCCGACCACTAAATCATCATCCCAACCGCGCAGGTTATCGTTGACGTCCATGCCAAACAGGCGTCCACGATCGATAATCAGCTGCGCGGAATCGGCCGGAGATTCGCCGGCAAACAGGGCATGGCCGAAATCCAGCAGTACACCGACGTTATCAAGGCCAATATCTTCAATCCCTAATAAGGTACGTGCTGCGGAATCCCAGGTCATTTTTACGCGCGGTTCGCGTGGCTTGTATTCGATGGCAAACTTAACATCAGGATTGGCGCTGGCCAGTTCACGCATGCCATCGACGGCCATTTTCCATAGATTTTTGTGATCGACCTGGAATGGGTAGTCCCAACCATCCTGACCCGGCCAAACTTTGACGTAGTTTGCCCCCAACTCACGTACCACTTTGGCCGCGTCATGCATCAATTCAAATGCTTGCTGGCGTAGCGCTGGATCTGGATTGGTAAATGCGCCACGAGAGAATTTGCGCAGGTAAATCTCGGGTGTAACACCAATCGCTTTCAAACCGGCATCTGCCAGCGCCTGCTTAACCTGTTCCACCGTCACGCCTTCGGTGAAAGGATAGGGCACATCAACGTAAGATAAGTCTTCGACACTACCGGCAAGTTTAATCTGATCGAGGGTGCTGAGTGCCGGTCCATAGCCATCCACCGCGTAGCGATCGATATAGTTGGCGAAATGCCATAATCCAGCACCGAATTTAGGGTAGGTGTAGCCACTCATTAGATGTACTCCTCAGATAGGTAAGGACTTAAACGTAAGAATGATTATGTGTGAATATATATTCAACTACGGTTATATATTCCATTTTGCGCCGCGTTACCCTTTGTTCACCAGTGGCGATTGATGAAAATGCAGGGGTAATCACACAAATTTTTCCTGGGTGGCTTCCCTGAGTGGTTGAAATTTGCACGCTTATAACCATATGGTTATAATTCAATATCCAAATGGAGGTATTCAATGAAAACATTCAGCATATCAACGAGTCAGGCTAAACCGCCTCGCTTATGGCAGGTCGCTGGGCTTAACAACTCCGATGGCGTCGCGTTGCTCGGGCAGATCAACGAAGGTCTTGATGGCAAAGTTGCCGGTCTTATCGTTGATTGGGCGCAGATAACGCAAAATGACCTGCGCAAAATGTCGGGCATTCCGTCAACCACCTTTAGTCGAAGCCTGAAAGCGCGATTCAGTGCCGATCAAAGCGAACGACTGGTGCGCATCATTCGCGTTATCGATCGAACCGTCGAGTTGTTCGAAGGTAATAAAGAAGAAGCGCAAAAATGGCTGAATGAGCCAAACAGAGCGTTGAGTTGGAAAGTTCCAGCAGAGCTGATGGCTTCTGAAACCGGAGCTTATGAGGTCATGAAACTGATCACTCGCCTGGAGCATGGGGTTTATTCTTGATTCTCTATCGGCTAACCAAGACAAGGTTTTTGACAACGGCGTGGTCGGGTTACGGCGCAAAAGAGGCTGGAGGGCGATGGAACAGTGTGGGGGTCTCGATGGTTTATGCCTCCGAAACCGCATCGCTCACCATGCTGGAGACTTTGGTGCATCTACATGCGGCGCATCTCATGGAATATTTCACGCTGCTGCGTATAGAAGTGCATGATGAACAAGTACAGGACGCCGATATGGCAGAGTTACCCCGTCATTGGGCTGACGAGGATGCACCACCAGAGTTAGCCGCATACGGTGATGCCTGGTGTTTTAGTCAGAGTTCGATTGCGTTACGCGTACCGAGCGCGTTGTCGCCGGTTGAATACAACTTCTTGTTGAATCCCGAACATCCAGATTTGTACAGAATTGTTCAACGTGCAGAAGTTATCCCGTTTAGGTTTGATAGCCGACTGAAGGCCTGACCTTTGATGAGTAGAGTAACCCGACAAAAGTCGTGATGTGCTTTATCAGGAAAAATATCTTTCATTCTGCGTTGTTTCATTAAAGCATTCTTTAATGAGATCTAAGTTAGCTAAGGGCGGGTAACAACACGCTAGTTTAAACCGAACGCCGTAATTTAACATAATATACATTATCCGTACTTTTATAGTGCATTGATATCTAAGGCTAAATCATGATGTTTCAAGCCCATGCACTCATTAACTGCGTCATGCTTGTTAGTTAAACGCTGTCGGTCGCCATAAATGACGGCCCTACAAGAATGTGTGTGATACTTTGTCGTGTGCGCATTGATGCGCACCAACTCACCGGCTTGCATACGCCTTAATCCTGACGCACCGCCAGCAGCGCTGATGCCAATCGTTCTGCCGTGTTGTTCTGCCCTTGAGCTTCAAAGAATGGCACCAACTCCGCCAACTGATCCGCGCTGAATCCGACGTTCATGCTCACGTTCAAATGCGATTTAAGTTGAGATTCGACACCACTCATCGCTGAAAGCGCGCCTACCGTTGCTAGTTCGCGGTTTTTCCAGCTCAAATTATCACGAGCAAAGATATCGCCAAACAGATGGGATTTAAGATACTGGTCGATTGCCGGCGCGAATTCAAATATCAGCCCTTTGACCGGCGCGCCCACTAATGCAGTCTGATTCTGCGTTCCCGCAGCCAGCATCGCTTCTGCTGATGGCATTGGGTTTGGATCATTACCCACCGCATCCTGTTTACCTTGCTGCTGACGTGTCTCAGCCAACTTCATCAACTCAGTCAATGCATTGAGGCTGCGTGGGAAACCGGCATAGGCATAAAGCTGGACCAATACTTCTTTGCAGTCACTCAACGTTAACCCTGCATCCAGACCACGCTCTAACGCTGTTCGTAACCCCTGCATCTCACCGACGGCCGCGTTTGCAGCAATCAATGCAATGTCTTTTTGCTGTTCGGTCAGTGCATGACGCTGTTTTTGCAGTTGAATTTCAATTTTCTTCCGTTCCGGTTCAGAAGTCATTTCGGCAAAACTCACTGAACTGGCCATGGCTGCACATATGATTAACGCGCTATTAATATTCTTCATCTTTTCCTCGGTTAAACGCTTCGGGAATGCATGATTTCCAGTGTAGGTTGCCACGGTTGGAGGATAAATTGCTTATTTGAGGAAGGCGCTATGAGAAAAATTCATTAATCGATATAGCTGAGCGCGGGTAAAGAAATGTGAAATAAGCCTTCCACGCCGTTGCTTCCGCTACTCTTAATATTCATTCACCCCGTTGGGGAAATCATCATGTCAATTCTGTCGAAAATACCCGGTTTGAAGTTTGTCATTTTCTTTATATTGAGCTGTAGCCTGGCTCATGCAGCTGGCAGCCCCCTATTCCAGTCTTTATCGCCCGACACCGCAGATCTCAACCCGTATCGTTGGCACAATCGCCCGTTGGTGATTTTCGCACCGTCTAACCACGATGCCGCCTACGTTGAGCAAATGGCGATGCTGGAGAAGAACAAAACGGCACTGGCTGAGCGCGATATCATCGTATTAACCGACACCTCACCCAGCGATAAAGGCCAGTTGCGCAGGCAACTTGATCCAAAAGGATTTGAAGTGGTTTTGGTGGGAAAAGATGGGGGCATGAAAATGCGTGAAACTACACCCCTGAATACAGAGGTGTTATTTTCCACCATTGATCAAATGCCGATGCGTAAAGCCAATCTTGACTAAGTGACGTTATAAACAGCGGGATTCACGGTTACTCAACATCCAGCAGTGAACCCGTTTTATAGAAACGTTTGCCCGCGATATAGTGCAAACTGCGCATCTCATCAGGCGCATCTTCGAATAACCAACGCCCTTGTTTAAACACGCGGTTATCCGCCCAGGCGCCTTTTATCTCGCCAATAAACAGGTCGTGATCGTTCTGGTTTTGCGGCAGAGGAATAAGTTCGCAGTATAACCAGGCTGCACATCCCGCTACCAAAGGCAGTTCACTGTCCGGTAACTGGAAGAGTTGCACTCCGGACGCCGCCAGTTTGTCCGTTTCACCGCTGCGAGAATGCGTACCCAAATAATGCACCATCTCTGCCTGACCTGCGGTCGGGACGTGAATCACAAATTTATGGCTCTGCTCAATGAGTTTGCGGGTGAAGGTGGATTTGTCGAGAACCACGGTCAGCTTCGCCGGTTTGAATTCCAGGCCACACACCCAGGAGGCAGACATCACGTTGTCAATGCCATCATGGTGTGAAGAAACCAACGTCGTCGGGCCGTGGTTAATCAGACGATACGCCTTTTCCAGTTCAACAGGTTCGATATGGGAAGTCATGTGTCATTTCCATCTTATTGGGTTCAATCATATTAATGCACTCATCAATAACATTTTACCCTTAGCGGGGAAACCTCACTGCACCCGGCAGGTGCAACAATTGCTCCACGCTATGCTGTTCCTGCGTGTATATCCCTTGAAATAACGCGATCCGTCCATTAATAAAGCCTGGCGCATTTCTTGCCTGTAACAAAAGGTGTCTACCGCTGAAGCTGTTTTCCCATTCATCCAAAGAGGTCAGTGCTATGGAGTTGAAATGGTTCGAAGATTTTCTCAGTGTTGCCCGTTGTTATAGTTTCACTCGCGCCGCAGATGAACGGCATATCACCCAGTCGGCGCTTAGCCGTCGTATTCGCCAGTTAGAAGAGTGGCTGGGGGTGCCGCTATTTGATCGCAACACCTATCCCGTTACCCTCACCCCGGAAGGACAAACCTTTCTCGCGACCGCCAGCGAAACGGTATTTTCTATGACACATCTTCGGCATGACTTGCATCAGCGCTACAGTTCGCGCACTGCCGTGCTGCGCTTCGCGATGTTAAATACCCTTTCGCTGACCTTCTTCCCGGACTGGATCCAACGACTCAATTTGCAACCCAATCTGAGTTACATCCGGTTATGTAACCAAAAGCCGACCTTCGCAGAGCATATCGCCACCTTGCACAGTGGTGAAACCGATTTTCTCCTCACTTATGCGCATGATGCGGTGTCGCTGATCCACCAACTCGCCCCTTATCCCATGGTGCAGTTAGGGCGTGAACGCGCTATCGCCGTCTGTCGTCCAGATAGCGGTGGTAAGCCTCTCTATCCGGTGAGCGCTGACGGCGGTGCTATTCCCTGGCTGAGTTATGGCCAACACACCTTTTTCGCCCACGCGCTGGCGCAAATGTTGATCAAACGCCCGCTGCCACTTGAACCGGTATATGAAAACGGTATGTCGGTGAATCTTAAAGCCATGGTCCTGGCCGGTGGCGGCGTGGCGTGGTTGCCGTTGAGCTTGATTCATGAAGAGTTGGCCAGTGGCAGTTTGGTGCGAGCAGATGACAGCAGTTGGGACATTTCACTCGCCATCCGGCTCTATCGCCAGCCCATTTTGCAAAACCCGCA
>NZ_BBOC01000138.1:0-8124 GCF_001485335.1 Type-D symbiont of Plautia stali
CATTCAATTATCCTTCTGTTCTCATTACACGAGCTGATAACCAAATTACAGCAGGTGATAGAAGATCCTTGTTATTTTTACCTATCATCTCTGAAATTACTTTATACTCATCATAGATTAAATCAATATTGTCAGTGTCATCTAACAATGAAGCAGATTGTGATAAAGAACTATGAAGAGATACTCCCGGTGAATGTTTAATCGCATTTCTTATTGCCCCGGATGGTATGTTCAAACCACATTTTAACGCGGTTGAAATTAAATCTCGTCGATTTGATAGTGCAGTGTTGTAAGAAAAATTATCAAGTTCTTCTTTTATTATTTCATCACTAGGCTGAAATAATCCATCATCATCACTAAAAATAAATCCTTTTTTAGAGATGAGATTTATAGCGTTTTGAAGATCGTTTGAGAAAGGGAATCCATATTTTGTGACTGTATAATTATAACCCCAGTTACTAATGGAGTCACCTCTAAACAGTGATAGAACGCAAGATAGGTAAGAAAAAAGATGATACTCAACAAATGAGATAGGCTTCATCGATTGTGGAATTTCATCCATAATTATAAGTGAATCAAAATATGCTTTAGGTTCAATCCGATCAATGTGCAATTTTCATCTCCTCATTGATTTCTTGGTAAGCACGAATGAAAAGGTCCTCTTCACTTTTTTGCACTTCAGTAAGATTGGTCCATTCAGTCATCTTAATAATCTGCATTCCATTTTCTTTTTGTAATTTAGCAAGCCTCAAGACTAAATACGAACTTCTCAAATTTGCGGTCATAATGATATTGTTATTTTGTTTTGCATACTTAGAAAACATAGATCCTGCTCTTGCCTCATATGCAATATCAAGTGAACCTTCAGGAGTATCTATTAACAATGTAGCAGGTCCGTTACACATGAATTCGGTAATAGCCATCCTTAAAGCTATGTCAATGAAGAACCTTTGGCTTTCTGACAATTTATCTGATGTTGTCCTTAACTTATTATTTAAATGCAATACTAAACTAAAACCTGATTTTTGAGATTTATGATGAATTAGTTCAACATCCACTGGCATACCAATGAACTCCTGAGCTAATTCTCTAAATCTTATTATAAAAGTTTCAGCATAGGTCGAATAGTTGATTTTAAGCTCTTTTTCGAATGCTCTAAGTTGCTCTCTAATAATGTCCCGTTTTTTGTAGTGTGAAGAACTAACAGTGTTTAATTTCTCAACCTGTAATTTAAGAGATTGTAACTGTTCTGACACGAAGTCACGATTTGGTGAGTTAAAAGAGATAATTGTATTTCTATTATCGTTATCATAGCTTTCGAGTTCATTCCTGGCTGCGATAAGATTATTTTCTGCAATCCCAAGTTCAGATTGCGTTCTATCAATCTGTTGATAAACCAATTCCAACTCTTCTTTTATTTTTATTCTTTCAATGTCGATTGTCTTTATTTCTTCTAATGCTGTTTGATCCTCTTTACTATGAGAGTCTATTGGGTTGAGACAAAGAGGACATTGATTCTTAGAAATTAAAGCTTCAAGCCTTGAAGAAATACTATCATCAGGGGTGCTACATAAAGCGCATTTATTATCAGAAATACTCAATTTAATAATAGGGTGATGTTCTAAATGACTCATGCTTGATAGCCGTGAAGAAAAAGCTTTCCTATATTCCATTTCCAAAGAAGAAAATTTTGCATTCAATTCAGAGCATTTTACTTCGAAATCTTTCTTTTCAACTAACTTATGTTCGACTCTTTTCTCAGCATATTGAAAATTTTCAACTAATTTGTCATGTTTTAATTTCACTTCAGAAATAGTAAGATCGTCCTTCGCAGGGTTACCATTAAGTATGTTGTCTAAATCTTTGATTTGTCTCTTTATCTGCGTTGCTGCGAACTTAGCGTTCCTGCCTCTTGAGCCTTCTTTATCCATTTCATTTTGCAGTTTATCCGCTTCCACGGCAACTGAAGGATCTGTTCCGAAAGCTATATATAAAGCATTTGTGAGGACCTCTTTATCCCATAATAAAAGATTTCTCGATTCGTCGAAAACAGAAATGAAATGGAATAAAAAAATATATTGATTAAAATCTTTTAACCCTGTTATTTCTGTGATTTTTTTTTGGTATATTTCATCAAGAGAGTTAGGGGTATATTTTTTTAAATCGTAAGAAGTAAGAGATTTAGTTTCTAAATTTTCAATTGAAAGAAATGATGGTTTACCATTAGAAAAGAAATGGCGAGAAATTTCGATTCTGTAGTTTCCGCATTCTAACAAAACCGTAACTTTTGATGTGTCTCGTAATTTCTCACTTATTCTCCCATTGAAATAATCAGCAGTTCTGGTTTCCTTCGTTGAATCTCGCGAATACTCTTGAGTTGAAGAAAATGCTTTTTCATTTGAAGGGAGAGGAATAGCTCCAGTGACACAATAGGTAATGGAATTTAGAAAAGTGGATTTGCCTAATCCGTTAGCGCCTATTAAACAATAGACATTCTTTTCAACATTGGTAACCACATTTGGATTGTTAGTATATAAATCAAAATCATGAAATTTGACTTCTTTGATTACAGGCAACCTAATTTTATTACTTTTAATATCCATATATCACCTTATTTTTCTGAAAACTAAGCAGTGTTCGGATAATTCAAATTTCCCACCATGCTGAGAACTACTACGCATTGAACGAATTTCCCCTCTATCTTGTAAGACAAAACCAACTGGGGATACGATTTCTTCAAGGATTTTTGCTACATCAATATGTATTCCGGCATATTGGCTATCGCCAACCGCAATAATAACATGATGTTCAATAGGTAATATTCGTTTGAACTCATTGAAAATCGATAAGAGATCTTCAAAGTAATAAAATATCATCTCAGGAATATTTTTATTCCAGAGATTACTTCTTACCTTGCTTAATTTTCCATAAATCTTTTGCAAGGTTTCTGATTGTAAAGAATCATTATCTTGACTACTCCATTTCGCTTGCACGTGAGATCTTAAGGTGTCATTTCTTAAAGTTCTATTATCATTGCTACTTTTAAGATAGTCTAACATCCATAATTCAATATTGTAAACATCAGTATAATCAAACGAGTTAGGGTAGGGAGGTGAAAATATAACGACATCTGCATAGTCTATTTTTTTTAACAGCTTTCTAGTGTCGCCAGTATAAATTTTATGAACAGTATTGCTATTATTATCGTGAAATCGTTCTATATCATCTAAAGCATTAATTACTGCTTTATTCAAAGATGTAATTATGTCATAACCTGTTTTGACTTTTAAGTTCCAATTACTTCTATACCGCCTACCTTTTCCATTAACTATAGCATTGCTGTTTTCTACTAATACTGAACCTAATAGTACTTTTAACAACTTTGCCTCATTATCAGGCATTGAGGCAGAACTCCTCAAAATAGCTCGTATAGTAGAATAAGTGTTTTTATAAAAAATAAATCTTCCATTAATTCCCGGCTCAGTAAATGAGATAGGCATTCCTGGACTTAATTTAAAATCATCATCAATAATCTTGAGATTATCAATTAAGTTTTTATAGTTTTTGAAGAAGAGAGTTGGTGATACATATGTTAATTTTGAAGAAATCAGATCTGAAAGAAAGGGATTTACTTCAGTGCCAATTGAGTTTATACCCATCATATTACATGTTATAGCAGTAGTCCCACTTCCCATAAAGGGATCAAGACAGTAGTTTACTTTGTAAGGCAATGAAGATAGTGTGTCAGCAACAAATTTAGGTGAAAATGCTTCTTTAAAACGAAACCATCGCTGAAAAGGAAGATTTAAAGTTCCTTGATTGGATGATGTAGGACAATCTTCATTATAATTAGAAAACCACTGGTTAAATCTGTCATATTGAGCCTCTGAAATGATTTTTGTGGAATTTAGTAATGTGTTACTTAGCTCAGTGTCCCAAAATGACATGTATTATTACTCTTTAAAAAATTTCTATAATTTTATCATAGCTAAGGGCTATGAGCAAGTTGACTTTCTGAATTTTATTTTTTAACCTATTGATCGATAGAGGTTTAATAGCATCGAAGTTAATTAAATAATTTACAAATATTAGTTGATGAATTTTTTGATGATCCTAAATATTTTTTCATTCGCTAAGACTCATAACATTGGGGCATTATTGGGGGCAGGTCACAAATTGAAATGAAAAAAAGTATATGCAGAACATGAGACTAGATAGAAGGTTTGAATCCTGTAGGGCATCTTTTCTAGTCTTTATTATTCAAATTCCAAGCTTAACCTTTATTTCGGTACAGCTACTCTCCAATGTCATCTATAGGTAACCTGCGACGATAAGAACCGATCAGGACCCGGAATTTACCTGCCGCGCGCTGGATCAATGGGCCTTTGAACATCGTGTTGATTTGCGCTTAATCCAGCCGGGCAAGCCAACTCAGAACGGATTTATTGGGAGTTTCAACGGTCGCTTTCGGGATAAATATCTGAATGAACACTGGTTCAGCGATGTTCTTTATGCCCGGCAAATCATTAATGCCTGGCGGCAGGATTATAACGAGTTCAGACCTCATTAATTGCTGAATTACCAGACGCCATCTGAATTTGTTGCAGGCTGGCGAAACGGGAAACATGAAGAAAAATCAATGACCCTGACCCGAAATCCTGCTCCATTCAGAAACAGAATTCCGGCATGATATTCACTTCCCTGAGCGGAGGTTGTGCCGATGAAAAAGTCACGATTCACCGAAGAGCAGATTGTCTTTGCCCTGAAGCAGGCTGAACTGGGTACGCCCGTACCGGAAGTCTGCCGCAAGCTGGGCATTTCCGATGCCACGTTCTACACCTGGCGCAAAAAGTACGGCGGGATTTCGCCTTCAGAACTGAAGCATATGCGGCAGCTCGAGGAGGAAAACCTACGCCTGAAGAAGCTGGTTGTCGATCTGAGCCTCGACAAGGCCATGCTGCAGGACGTTCTGGCAAAAAAGAGCTGACGCTGGCACGCCTGCGCGAGTGGGTCAGGGACTTGCAGACCCGCTACGGCGCCAGTGAAAGACAGGTTTGTTTCGCGCTTAAGATCAGCCGCAGCTCTTACCGTTACCGCTCCGTTGCGGCTGACGACAGCGCGCTGCGGCTGCGCATCAGGGAGATAACCGAAACCCGCGTCCACTATGGCTACCACAGGGTTCACGTCATGCTGAAACGGGAAGGCTGGCGCGATAATCACAAGCGTATTTACCGGCTTTACCGCGAGCAGGGATTATCGCTGCGGCTAAAACGCCCCCGCCGCAATAAATCTGCGCTGAAACGTCAGCCCCAGCCGCAGGGGCTGTATCCCAATCACGTATGGGGGATGGATTTTGTCTCCGATGCGCTGTTTGACGGTCGGCGGCTTCGCCTGCTGACGGTAATCGATCTTTACACGCGCGAATGTCTGGGGATCTGCGTAGGCCAGAACCTGCGCTCTTCAGAAGTGGCTGAGATGCTGAATATCATCGCGTTGAGACGTCCGTTACCGCAGCTCCTGAAAACAGATAATGGCTCTGAATTTGCGGGAAAAATGCTGGATAAGTGGGTGTACGAACGTGATATCCGGATTGATTTCTCACGGCCAGGTACGCCCACGGATAATACCACGGTGGAATCATTTAACGGCAGGCTGCGGCAGGAATGCCTGAATGAAAACTGGTTTATGTCGATGGAGGATGCCCGGTGCAAAATCGAGGCCTGGCGCATACACTATAACCAGAGTCGTCCCCATTCTGCGCTGGGCTGGATGACTCCATCCGAATTCGCCGAAAAATCTGCCGGTTGCCAGAATAAGCAACCAGCCTGAAGCCGGTTATTCCTGATTATGCCTGGATCATATTCGGGGTCAGGGTCATCAACCGACATTACTAACTGAAGTTTGTATTTAATACTGGGGGCAGGTTAATCCTAAGAGTCTGGTACGAAGAATTTTTGTTCAAGTATGAATTTAAAAAGCTATCTAGAGGAGAGACTTTTAAAGAGCTGTTTTGGTTAGGGGGTTAGGGAAGATTTATGCAAAAGCTCAATTCTTAAACACTTGGCTCTGGTGCCATTCAACAAACTGCTCTGCAGGCCAAAAAACTTTGTCCTGAGGTAAAAAGAGTTTTTGTCCATCTCTCTGCCAAAATAGCTGATCAACAACTGGGCTTCGGTTTACTCCTCCGGAAATTCGGATGGTCATGTGTTCATCTATTCCTATCGCTCCCATATCAAAAGCTGAATGGTGCAGGGAGCACAGAGCTAGTCCATTATTCACTTCGCACGGCCCGCCATATTGCTTCCAGCGAATATGTGCCGCTTCCAGTCCTACAAGTGCGCCATCCAGTCGCAAGTCGTAGCCGCAGATAGCGCAACGTGAGTGATAGGCCCGTAGAACAATCTCCCTAAAACGCGGATCGCGTGCTTTCATCAGCCTGGTAAAATCAAATCCAAGACGGTCTGCGATAAGTACCTGAAGGCTTTCTGGGAAACGCTCAGACATGATCTGAAGCGCCAGTTTATTGATCATTTCTGGTGCTTCCCGAAGGATCTGGAAGCTGCTTTCGTCAAAACCACCCGAAACATGATTCTCAATCAGCTCACGTTTTGTTGGTTGGATATTGCCCTTGCGTGGTTTGCATCCTTCCGTATTTTCCAATGACCAGAATCCGTCGTTTCTCAAACGCCAAAAAGGCATATTTGGATAGTAGTCACGACGCTTAGGGCCGAAGTCAGCCAGCAATTTTATCAGCGGTTCGTGGATCTCTTGTCCGTAATCGAAGAGTCGGGAATGACCTTTCAGGTATTGAGATAGAACATAAAGCAACAGCAGGGGTTTATGCGGCGCACACTGATCGTCCTTGCGCCAGATAGCCACATTTGAAATTGCCGTTTGCAACGCTTTACGTGAGATCATAGCCGAAGGTTAAGAGGTTCAAGTTGTTGCGATCATGCTCGCAAAGAAAATGTAATTCAATGATTGCCCATTAAAAATAGAGAGGTGAATACCGAGCATGGTTCTTCAGCTTAGTGAATGTATACTGTGGCGATGACAGGAGTTACTCAATAAAACATCAGCGTTGCAGGTGCTGATGAGGAATAAAGGCATGTTAAAAACCAGTCGTCCCCAAATGATTATCAACGTGTTGCAAGCTAATCCCGGCGAGCAGTTCACTGCTCGCCAGCTGGCGCAAAAAATCATCGAAATTTATAAAGATGAGTTGTCTGAAAAACGCAAAAATACGCGCTTCGCCAGTGATGAGGACTTTCTGGATCAAATCACTGCGGAAGTCGGGGGAAGCCGAACAGTGAAAGCTAAAGCTATGTGCCCGCAAGTGATGACAAGGGATAAGCCTAGGCCGAGATTATACTACTGGGGCGAGGATCTTGTTGAGACGAATCAAATAATGCCACTTTCTGACATGACGCCAGTACCTTCATTACAAACAATAAGTTTTACTGAACATGCGCTTTATCCGTTACTTATTGAGTATCTGTCGGAAGAAGAAGAGTTACTTTGTCGCCGTATCGATGAAAAGCGTTCGAGCAATAACAAAGGGCTGGGAGCAAATCATTGGCTTTATCCCGATATTGTTGCGCTGCAGCCTCTGGATAAAGGCTGGGATACAGTTGTACAAAACTGCGTTCGCCATAGCGAGGGCCGTTTGACCCGGTTATGGTCTTTTGAAGTAAAACGCCAGCTTAATCGAAGTAACGTGCGTGAGTGTTTCTTTCAAGCAGTGAGTAATTCAAGCTGGGCGCATTTTGGTTATCTCGTTGCTACAGAGATTAATGAAGATAAGCAGCGTGGAGTGGAACGGGAACTACAGATGCTTTGCGCGCTGCATGGTATTGGTGTGATCCTGCTGAACCCACAAGATCCGGGGAACAGCCAGACGCTCATCCCAGCACGTGAACGTACCAGTATCGACTGGCAATCAGTTAACCGATTGGTAGAAGAGAACTTTGATTTTAAGGAGTTTATCGATCTTGTGGCTGAGTATCACCAAACAGGTAAAGTGCATAGAACTTTGTGGAATAAATAAACTAAATTGACCAGAAATCTAATAGCGACCCCAAATTTGCGAGATCGCTATTAGGTTTGAACTTCATGAATTGTAGA
>NZ_BBOC01000139.1:0-7907 GCF_001485335.1 Type-D symbiont of Plautia stali
ATGGCAGACGTATCCCGCAGACATTTCGCGAAATTAGTGGCTGGCGCGCTGTTGTTACCGACACTGGCCCCGCTGTTGTCGCGCAAAGCCATGGCCGCTAATAACAACATCAAAATTGCCTTACTGCTGCCCGGTTCAGTGGCCGACGGCGGCTGGAGTTCACTGGCGTTTGCCGGATTGCAGAGCCTGAAAAAGGCCGGTTTTAGCGTGGCCTACAGTGAAAGCGTGCCTCAGGCGCAGATGGAACAGGTGATTCGCGGTTATGCCGACGATGGCTACACCCTGATCATCGGCCACAGCTTCGAATATGGCTCCGCGTTTGCCGAAATCGCGCCGGACTACCCGGAAACTTATTTCTTCGCCTCGACCTTTAAACCGGGAGAGAAATCCCCTGCCAACGTTGAGTACGTCAATCTTGCCTATCTGCAAGGCGCTTATGCTGCAGGTGCACTGGCCGCATTGATTTCCGATAAAGGCAAGGCCGTTGGTTTTGTTGGTGGCGGCGATAATCCCACTCAACAAGCGATGATGCGCGCCTTCATTCAGGCCGCCGAAAAGACCCGTCCAGGCATCAAAGGCATGGGCGTGGTGACGGGTGATTACGACAACGCCGCCAAGGGCCGTGAAGCCGCCACCACCATGATTGGCAACGGTGCAGATGTAATCTGGCACGCCGCCGATGTCACCGGTCTGGGTGCGATGCAGGGCGCGGCAGCCGGTAAAGTCAAAGCGATTGGCTGTTATGTTGATCAGCGCGACGTGGCACCGGATTACGTCGCCTGCAGCTTCCGCCAGAACCTCGACTGGATGGTGGAACAGGTCGGTGAATCTGTCGCCAATAAAAGCTTTAAAGGCGGCGACGAGTGGCATCCCACCGTCGGCAAAGCCTGGTCCGTGGTGAGCGGCAGTGAGCAATACAACAGCAAACTGGTCAGTGCCTCCGCATGGGCCGCGTTCCAGACCATCTGGCAGCAGTTGGATAGCGGCACACTGAAACCTTCGGTTTAACCAGCGAGTATTTGCCATGACAGCAACAGCACCGGTGCGGGTCGCGCTCAACAACATCACCAAACGCTTTGCGCGCGTGATAGCGAATGACGGGGTTTCTCTCAGCATTAAAGCGGGTGAAATTCATGCGCTCTTAGGCGAAAACGGCGCGGGTAAAAGCACCCTGATGCAGATTCTTTATGGTTTGTATCAGGCGGATGAAGGCGAGGTGGTGGTGGATGGCAAAATCCAGCGCTTCCGCGATCCCAGCGATGCCATTCGTTGCGGTATTGGCATGGTGCACCAGGAATTTATGCTGGTGCAACCGATGACGGTGGTCGAAAACGTGGTGCTGGGGCTGAAAGAAAATCGTAGCGGCAGGCTCAATCTGCATGCTGCCGCGCAACGGTTACAGGCGCTATCAGATAAACACGGTTTGGCGATTGACCCCTGGGCCAAAGTTCAGCATTTGCCGATTGGCGTACAACAGCGCGTGGAGATCCTCAAACTGCTGTATCGCGATGCTCAGGTCCTTATTCTCGATGAGCCTACCGCGGTACTGACCCCACAGGAAAAAGCCGGGCTTTTCGCCACGTTAAAATCGCTGTGTGCGGAAGGCCGATCGGTGGTCATCGTCACCCACAAACTGTATGAAATCATTGCCATCGCCCACCATGTTTCGGTGATGCGGGCAGGAAAGATGGTGGATTCCGTCGATATTAAAGACACATCCGAGCGTGATTTGGCCAGACGGATGGTGGGCCGTGATGTGGTGCTGCGTGTGGACAAGGCACCCTGCCAGCCGGGTAAAACGGTTCTGCAGGTTGATAATATTGCGGTGCGTGACGCTAGCGGCCAGCAAAAAATCTGGCGCGTATCGCTGCAGGTGGCCGCAGGAGAGATTCTCGGTATTGCAGGCGTAGAAGGCAACGGTCAGTCGGAACTGGCTGAAGCGCTGCTCAATCTGCGCAAGCTGGAAGCCGGACGCATCCTACTCAATGGCGAAGATATCAGTGATGACACCCCTGCCATCCGGCGTAATAAAGGCATTGGCTTTATTCCGGCTGACCGGCGCGGAGTGGGATCGGTGACAGATTTGTCGATCACCGATAACGCCCTGTTAGGACGTCAGCACAGCTTCACCCGCGCATGCGGCTGGCTGCTCGATCGTCAACACATAAACCAACATGCACGTGACATCATTGCCCGCTTTGCCGTTCGTACCCCAGACGCCGCCTTCGAAGCCGGCAAGCTTTCTGGCGGTAATCTGCAAAAGTTAATCCTTGGGCGTGAAGTCGCCAGCGATCCTTGCTTACTGGTAGTGGAGCAACCCACACGCGGGCTGGATGTCGGTGCGATTGAGAGTGTATGGCAAGGGTTAATTGCGGCACGCGACCGCGGCTGCGCCATTCTGATGATTTCGGCTGAACTGGAAGAGATCATCAATCTTTCGGACCGCGTCGCCGTGATGTATGCCGGTCAAATTGCTGGTGAACTTCCCGTTGCTGACGCCACGCCGGAACGGCTGGGTGAGCTGATGGCCGGTGCGCATCTGCGTACGCAAGGAGGCGAACGTGAAGAAGCTGCTTGAGCGCCGTCTTGCGCCTGCGGAATCCACTGGCGCGCTGCTGTTGACCAGTAGTTGCGGTATTGCCGCCGCCTTTGTGATTGCCGGTTTATTGTTTATCCCCTTTGGCGGCAATCCCATTTCGGCCTATGGATTCCTGTTTAATGAAGCCTTTGGCTCACTGCGCAGCCTGGGATTGAGTGTGGTACAGGCCACACCACTGATGTTGATTGCGCTGGCGACCATCGTGGTGTGGCGCGCTGGACTCGGTTACATCGGTTTTGAAGGCTGCTTTCTGATGGGCGCGACGGCAGCAAGCTGGATCGCCCTCTCTGGGACGCCACAAGGTTTTCCCTGGGCGATTCCGGCACTGCTCTACTGGCCGATGGTGCTGTTGGCGGCGTTTTTCGCAGGTGCCATCTGGGCCGGATGGGTCGGCGCGCTGCGGGTAAAATTTGGCGGTAACGATGTGCTGATTTCACTGATGGCCAACTATGTCGCGCTATTCATCGTGCAATATCTGGTCTCTGGCCCAATGCGCGCGCCAGGTGATTTGCCACAAACCCCACGTTTACCTGCTGATACCTGGCTGCCTTTTGTCATGAGCGGTATGCGTGCGCACTGGGGGATTGCTATTGCTCTGGTCGCCACGATCTTCGTTTTCTGGCTGTTACGTGCCACCCCGGCGGGTTTTGAAATCAAGGTCGCCGGCCTCAACCCACGCGCCGCACGCTACAGCGGGGTTGATGTCAATCGCCGTCAAATGGGTGCGGTGCTGCTGGGCGGTGGCCTGGCGGCGTTAGCAGGACTATGCGCCGTGCTCGGCGTGCAGCATCGATTAATGGATGGCATCTCCGGGGGCGTTGGCTTTATCGGTGTGGTGGTCGCGCTGCTGGCACGGCTCAACCCGCTGTTGGTCGTCCCTACCGCGATCCTGTACGGCGGATTGGAGGTCGGCGGCAGTGCCATGCAACGCCAGACCGGGCTGCCCACATCGGTGGTGCTGATTTTGCAAAGTCTGGTGGTGCTATTGATTCTGGCGGGCGATCTGCTGCGCTATTACCGCATTAATCTGCCGGGGTTACGTAAATCTCGCGCTCAGCTGGCGGAGGAACAATCATGAATTTGCTGGCCAACCTTGATACTGCCTTCTTTATTAGCTGGCTGGCAGCGGCCGTGCGTCTTGCCGGACCGGTTTTGCTTGCGGCACTGGGTGAGATCTATGCGGAACGTTCCGGGGTGCTGAACATTGGCATCGAAGGCACCATTCTGCTGGGCGCCCTGTCGAGCTACATGATGGCGGTTGAGAGTGGTTCGACGGCGTTGGGGTTTATCGCCGGAGGTGTCGGTGGGCTGCTGGTGGGCTGTGTGCTGGCCGCCCTCTACCTGCGCGCCCACGCCAGCCAGGTGGTGGTCGGTATCGTGTTCAATATCCTTGCCGCCGGTTTAGCCACCTGGATTTATGCCCTGGTGATGGGCAACGGCGCATCGCCAACCATCCCCATGCTGGAGCCGTGGCACGTTCCGCTGCTCTCGGCGATCCCTTTCATTGGCCCGATCCTGTTTCAGCAGCCGCTGCCGCTTTATCTCACGCTGTTACTGGCGGTGGTGGCGCATTTCTGTCTGTTTCATACGCGCTTTGGCCTTTCGTTGCGGGCTGTTGGGGAAAATCCGCGCGCAGCACATGCGGCAGGCCTCAATGTCCTGAAAATCCGCACCTGGGGCGTGATGTTCTCCTGCGTGGGGGCAGGTTTAGCTGGCAGCTATCTGGTCACCGCGCAGATTGGCCTGTTTCGCGACAACATTGTCAGCGGTCAGGGTTTTATTGCTCTGGCGATTGTGATTTTCGGTCGCTGGAGTCCGCTGAAAGCGCTGATCGCCGCATTTATCTTTGGCGCAGCCGATGCGTTACAGCTCTCATTGCAGTTATTTGAAAACAGCTTACCGCCGCAGGTGCTTCTCGCCCTGCCTTACCTGCTCACCATTTTGGCCATGTCTGGCGTGGTGGGAAGAACGTTGCAACCCGGCGCATTAACGCAGCCTTATCGCAAGGAATAACAGATGAAAACGTTTCGATTTAATAATCTCAAGGACGTTCAGGCATTCCGCATCAGCCCGGACAGCAGCAACTATTTCGCCATCTTGTTTGATAAACCGCTGGATGGCATTAAAAACATCTTCGTGGTGGAAATTTTTAATGTCGGCGGCGCAACGCCACCCAATGAACATGCCACTGCCCACGAATTTTTCTATGTGCTGCACGGTGAAGGCATCGCCCGCTGTAATGACGATGAGCTGGCTATTAAGAAAGGCGATTCGTTGCTGCTGCATCCTGGCAACGATCACGCCATTCGTAACACCGGCAGCAGCAAGCTCTATACCCTGACCGTGATGACCCCCAATGAAGGTTTCTCTGAACTGATTCGCAGCGGTGACCCTGTCACGCTGGATGAAGAAGACCTGCGCATACTCACGGGAGCCTGATATGGCGGAAAACGTTTTAGGCAGCAGCCGTGCTAACCAGTGGCGAGTGTCACCCGCAATTGTTGATACCCGCCGACCGACGCAGCAGGCACGTTCGATGCAACTCAGCACGCGCGATCGCTCAGTGATTTTTGATTTACAGCAGACGGCGATCATCGTGGTGGATATGCAGAACGATTTTTGCCATCCCGATGGCTGGCTTGGGCACATCGGCGTAGATGTGACCCCTGCGCGTGCGCCCATTGCCCCGCTGCAAGCTCTGTTGCCCGCATTGCGCCATGCCGATGTCCCGGTTATCTGGCTGAACTGGGGTAATCGACCGGATAAACTGAATCTCAGTCCGGCGCTACTGCATGTGTATAACCCGCACGGTAATGGCGTCGGCCTTGGCGATCCCTTGCCTGTATCTGGCGCACCCGTTCTGCAAGTGGGTAGTTGGGCAGCAGATGTGGTTGAGGAACTGACACCCGCAGCGTCAGATATTCGCGTCAACAAATACCGCATGTCCGGATTCCACGACAGCGAACTCGACAGCATTTTGCGCAATCTGGGCATCACCACACTGTTGTTTGCCGGTGTGAACCTTGACCAGTGCGTGCTGTGTACCTTGCAGGACGCAAATTTTCGCGGCTACGACTGTTTGTTGCTGGAAGATTGCAGCGCCACCACCTCGCCGGATTATTGCCGCGATGCCACGCTGTATAACGTGCAGCAGTGCTTTGGCTTTGTGGTGAATGCCGCACAACTCCAGCAGCAGTTGGAGAGCGCACCATGAGTTACTTATTGGCCGATGGCTGGGTCATCACCATGAACCCGCAACGTGAGATCCTCGAACAAGCGAGTCTGGTGATTGAGGGCCACACCATAAGCGCGATGGGCACTCGCGAGAGCCTGAGCCAGCGCTTTCCCGAAGTTGAAGTGATTGATTGTCGTGAACGTATCATCATGCCTGGCATGGTTAACACTCACACGCACCTGTTCCAGACGCTGTTGAAAGGTCTGGGTGACGATATGGTGTTGAAGAAGTGGTTTACCTGTATGACCGGCCCGAGTGCTGTGGCACTCACCGAAGAAGATGTGTACGCCGCCGCCCTGCACGGCTGTATGGAGTCATTGCGTTCGGGTGTCACCTCCTTGGTGGATTTTATGTACGCGCATCCACGACCGGGGCTGACGGCAAAAGTGATTGAAGCTTTCGAGGTCAGCGGCATCCGTGGTCACGTGTGCCGAGGATTTCTCACCAGCGGCGCTGAACACGGTATTCCAGAAGCCCTGATCGAAACGCCGGAAGCGGCATTAGCGGATGCGCGTCAGGTGATTCAACGTTTTCACAAAGTAGATGGTCGCGTCAGAGTAGGATTGGCTCCCAGCATGATTTGGGCGCTGGATGAAGAAGTCTTGCGCGGGACACGCGCGTTAGCCGATGAAACTGGTGTGTTGATCACCACCCATGTGGCAGAAACCGACTTCGAAATTGAACAGGCAAAGTTGCGATTCCAAAGCACTGACACCGAGTTTCTGAGTGATATTGGTTTCCTCGGCCCGGACGTGCTGGCGGTGCACTGCGTGCAGTGCAGCTCGCGGGATATCCGCGCCCTGAAGCATCACGATACGCGCGTGTCGCACAATCCCTGTAGCAATCTCTACCTGGCCTCCGGTGTACCGCCGATACCGGAAATGCTGGCGGCGGGGCTGACGGTGGGCCTGGGATCTGATGGCCCGGCCAGCAGCAACAACCATAATTTGTTCCAGGCGATGAAAGTGGCGGCGCTGCTGCAAAAAGGGTTCCATCGCGATCCCACCATCATGACAGCGGAAAAAGTACTGGAAATGGCCACCATCGACGGTGCACGTGCCATCGGTCTGGATCACCTTGTCGGATCACTGGAGGTCGGCAAGCGTGCTGATGTGGTGATCGTTGACACCTCACACCCCGCCATGACGCCTATTCATCATCCGGTCTCTTCGCTGGTCTACTCCGCGCTGGGCCATGAGGTCAGCGACGTGTTTGTTGATGGTGCTTATCTGTTACGCAACGGTGAGTTCACCCAACTCAATCAAGCCGAGGTGATGGCACGTTCACAGCGTGCAGCGCATTCACTGGCTGTGCGCACGGGCAATGACAAAGCGCGCGGTTGGCGTTCGATGGCGTTCTGAAATTAAAGGCGCGAGGCACTGTAATGCTGGTCACTCAAGCGCTTTTTTGGTCGCCATAAATGGCAACCCTACGATGATCGTGCGGGGTTTTCGTAGGGTGCGCATTTATGCGCTCCAACATACCTCCTTGAGTAAACAGCATTACGCAGCGGTGAGCTGTAGCCAAAATTCAGCCCTCACTTTCGCAAGCAAAAAAATCACGCCACCGATTGTAATGATAACTATTCGCAGTTAGTATCAACGCAACTTCACCTTTTGACACACTTTGACATCATGTTGCCCGCTGCTACCTCACCGACTACGCCGACTCCTGCGACATTTTATGCCGACAATCGCGGCTGGCTGACGCAGTGGTTAACCGCAAAGCTACGTTCTGCTTTTGATGCGGATGATGTGACACAAGACACCTTCCTGCGTGTCATGAGCGGCAATAACCTCGCCGAAGTGCGCGATGCGAAATCTTTCCTCTGCACCATCGCCAAGCGCGTAATGGTCGATCGTTTCCGCCGTAATGCCTTAGAAAAAGCCTACCTTGACGTGCTCAGCCAACTGCCAGAAACAGTGATGCCTTCACCCGAGTTACAGCAAAGCCAGTTGGAAATGTTGCAAATGGTGGATCAGATGCTGGATGGACTGGGGGGCAAAGCGCGTCAGGCCTTTTTACTGTCGCAGCTGGATAACCTGACCTATGCCGAGATTGCCCAGCAGTTGG
>NZ_BBOC01000140.1:0-7578 GCF_001485335.1 Type-D symbiont of Plautia stali
AGAAATAACCTGTGATGAATCATCATCCTTAATATTGCGATTGAATTTATACAAAGTATGATAACTGACTTTTTATCTACACATTTCAGGTAATTGCTAAATACTTTGATCTGCTAGACGTAACTCAGCCAATCTTGCACTTATTTCAGAATACTGAAATCAAGCATATCTCACAGTAATTCAGGGTTTCTAGAGTATAGTCATTACCTCCTCTTGGGAAATAAAATCCACGGTGAAATTATGAAGGCCTATATCTTATTGATTTTCATGGTATCCCAACCTGCTTTTTCATCAATCATATGCAATAATCTTAACCACAAGGTTTATAACTCAAATCCTCAATATTCTGCCCCTAGAGATTCCTTGGGTGAACACTTCAAAGTGTGGAAAGATGACCGGTTGATTGCAATTCCAGATACAAAACCTGAATGCCTGCCATTAGCTCTTCGTTATAACAACCCGGGAGCTCTCAAAACTCCTAGGAAATTTATGTGGGATGGGCAGATTGGTAAGGACGAAAAAGGGCACGCCATATTCCAGTCTACTAATTACGGAGTAAACGCATGGGTTAAATGGATGAGTGCGAAATTTACGTCTGGAAAAGATTTTTCAATATTTAAAATAATTTCTATTTATGCACCTCCAGATGATTGTGTCGGTTCTATAGGTACGCCACCAAATAACTGTAAGTATGGTCTCAATCCTACATCCATTTATGCAGAAAAGATCGCAAAAAGTATTAACATAAAATCTGATTCAATCATCATCGCCTCAAAATTATCGACTGATGAGAAAAATACACTGTATTACTCTATATTTAAAAGCATATCTACTATTCGAAATAGGATCGGATTTTTGTGGAAGCACAAAAAACCTTGAAGAAAAATTTTGCATTTTTTCTGAAAGTGAATTTATTAAAATATTAAATGGAGACGGTTAGCTATTATTTGGTTAGGCATTCATTCAAATACCAGTTGATAGGTATTTCCCTTGTCTATACTTTCCGTTATGTCACTGGTTTAAGTGTTATTTTTAAGGTATGTAAAATTATACCTTATAGATTTCATCTGCATTTTCCTACTCAAATTGCCATAACAGGAGTTTCTAACTTCATATAATAGCATTTATATGAAGTTAGGATCCGCCGAAGGATCCGGGTATGATGAGGATCCTGCGGTCTGGACCGCAGACAAGCGTACAAAATTACGGCGTCGCTGCGTGAAATCTGCAGGGTTACTGCCCTGGTATTTTCTCAGAATGCGCACAGCGTCGCCTGAGGCAAACCGACTGAAAAACGGACGATATGACTGAACTGAAGCCCTTCTCTAGCCCGCTGATGCCTGGTGACGCCGACATGGCTGAACGCCTGCGCGAGTTCGTGCAGGATCGCGAGGCGTTTTCCGACAACACCTGGCGCCAGCTGCTGAGCGTGATGCGCACCGGCAGCCGCTGGGCAGACGAGTACGGGCGGCGCTTCCTGCCGATGACGCCTGCCGACCTGCGCGACTACCTTCTGTGGCTGCAGGCAACCGGCCGGGCGTCATCGACCATCACGACCCACGCTGCGCTGATCTCGATGTTACACCGTAACGCCGGGATGGTGCCGCCGAACCGGTCTCCGGTGGTTTTTCGCGCCGTAAAGAGGATAAACCGCACCGCGGTTATCAGCGGAGAGCGGGCTGGTCAGGCCGTCCCGTTTCGCATCGGTGACCTGCTCACTCTCGACAAGCGATGGTGTGAGTCCGACCGGCTGCAGCATCTGCGCGACCTGGCGTTCCTGCACGTTGCGTATGCCACGCTGCTGCGCGTCAGCGAGCTGGGCCGCCTTCGCGTGCGTGACATCTCCCGCGCCCCGGACGGCAGGATCGTGCTGGACGTGGCCTGGACCAAAACCATTGTGATGACCGGCGGCCTGATTAAAGGGCTGGGTGACCTGTCGTCGCAGAGGCTGACGGCTTGGCTGACCGTATCAGGGCTCATCGCCGAGCCGGATGCGTTTATCTTCGGCCCCGTGCACCGGACCAACCGCGCCCTGCCGGCAACAGAAAAGCCGCTGACTACCCGCGCGCTGGAAGATATTTTTGCCCGCGCCTGGCAGGAAGCCGGCCCCGGGCAGGATGCAAAACCGAATAAAAACCGCTATCGAGGCTGGTCCGGGCACAGTACCCGCGTCGGCGCCGCCGTCGACATGGCCACGAAGAAATACAGCACCGCACAGATTATGCAGGAAGGCACGTGGAAAAAAGCGGAGACGGTGATGCGCTATATCCGTCACGTAGATGCCCACGCCGGCGCCATGGTTGACTTCATGGACAAGCATTACTCTGGCGGCTGATGGTGACTGTCTGGTGAGTGAGATCGGTTCTGGGTCGGTATAGCGCTGAAAGGTTCGTCGAAACAAGATCCAGATAGATATGGTAAATCTCATAACTGATAATGGACTCGTGGCGATCGTAACGGCATCCACGACCAAAATAGTCTGGCTTAAGTCCGTAACGATTATAAAGCTCAAAATCACGCAGTAAATCACCGGCGAGCTGTGGTGACACGTCAGGGCCAGCCGCAAAGAATGCGTAAAATAAAGCTGGCAGGGCTGGATTAAGACTGACGCTGAAGCTCACTGAACGTTACTCAGAGTCGCGTGCCGGCGCTTCGGGTACCATGTTCTGCAAGTCTGCGGAGGTGCATCAGGTTGATATTGCTTTCCTGACGCCCGGTCTCACCGGTCATCTGCTGCAGCAAATCCTGAAGAACCCGAGCGGCTTCCCGCGCGAGCGATACAGGTCGCAGACAGGCCTGTAGTGAAGCATCCGTTTCCCCCGCCATTTTTACGGCCGTCTCGAGAGCGCGTAGCTCCAGGAGCAGAACTGACACTCCTTCATGAACGCTGTCGCCGATCCTGATTGCTTCATCAAAGTCTGACATGCTGACGAGTACGTGACAGGTGGCGCGCAGTTCTTCGCGTACGTTTGCCAGGTCTTCCAGAGCCTGTGACAGCGGATAAGCCTGGCTGATGACATCGCTGATGCCTCTGGAACGTGTCCCCTGGGGCCATGCGCTTGATTTGCTGAAATGCGCATGGAACGCGGCCGCAATGTAAGGCATGTCAAAGGAAAAGTTGTTCGGGTAGCTCATGTCAGTTTTGGCTCCTCGGCGAGGTGTGTGTCCATTTTAAACCAACCGCGTGGTGCTGTCTCAGCGTTAAACTGAACGGAAAGTCCCGGAGACTGCCTCAGTGGCCTGTTCAACTGAATACGATCTTCAGCTCTTTACGTCGCAGGGTATTGAATGTTGAGTATCTGACCTGAAGTCTGTACATGCTGCTGGTAATATGGTTTTAACACGGTGCTGACGGGTTTATCCGGCAGCCTCAAGCCCGACATGAAGGAAATGTAATGGCCGTCGATAAAAACGGATTCATTTGCCAGCCCGAGTCCAGGGAAGTCCAGCCAGCCTTTTCGCAGCTTGTTACTGACAGCGTAAAAGGCCTCACCGCTGTAGTGCCCGGTCTGATCCACAGCATCTACCTGTATGGCAGCGTTGCCGAGGGCCGTGCAACAGAAAATGAATCAGATCTCGATCTTACCGTGATTTTCACCCAGGAACTGGATGAAGAAACGGCCGGTAAAATGGCAGAGGTCAAATCCAGCCTTGAAAAGGCCCATCCCGTGGTCAGTAAAATCGACGTCGACCCGGGTACGCTTGATACGGTATTGCTGCCTGCGAATAAGAATCTCTGGGGCTACTGGCTGAAGCACCACTGCGTCTGTGTTTTTGGAGAGGACCTGCGCGAACGGTTTGAACCCTTCAGGCCCTCAAAGGAGATTGCGGTTGCCGTTAACGGCGATTTTTTATCGGTACTGAACAGCTATGTATCCCGCATGAAGCCCTCACTGGAGCCTGCTGAGAGGCATGTGCTACAGCGGGCCGCAGCACGCAAGGCCATCAGGGCAACAAACATACTCCGGGAAGAAGGCGAGCAGGAGTGGCCCGCTTCGCTCGAAGAGCACTGCGAAAGATTTAACGCCCGTTATCCGGCACTGACTGAAGAAATGGATTACTGGCTGGCCATCAGCTATCGCCCACGGGGTGACATAGTCACGTTTGCCGACAGGATCAAGACCTTTGCCTACTGGCTGAACGCAGAGTTCCATACGCGTCAGCGCTAAAGTTGAAAATGGACGATATGAAACACAGGGCCTCTGAACGGTTGTTAAGACTTGTCCGGAAGAGAGCAGATAAGGCGGGATTTAAAAAGCATGGGTTAGAAAAAACGCCAGTGCCTCATACAGGCTGGTGAAACCGATGATGCCCAAGCTTTTGATCGAAATCTGGCACAGAAGGTGCCGCAGCATGAGGAGGCTCTGATGACGATTGCACAGCAGCTGGAACAGAAAGGCATCAAAAAAAGGCATTGAAAAAGGCAAGCGACTGGGTGAGCAGAAGGGCCTGGAAAAAGGTATGCAGTTAGGTGAGCAAAAAGTCCGCCTGGACATAGCTGTTAAATTGCTTGAAAGTGGCAAGTCTTTAAATTTTGTTAAAGAGATGACCGGGCTGTCAGAAGAAGAGCTGGCTAAAATCGCCACTGAATAACCCGCTCACTCTTCCCGGGAGCACGCACGCAACTGGTGAAGAAGAGGTTCCGTGGTATCTGATTCGCGATTCCATCCTGCCCTTGTCAGCAGCGCATCCACTGCAGAAATTTCAGCGGTGATGCGAACGGAGAGGGGTTTGCTCTGACGCCCATCCTCGCTGAAGCCGGTTTCAAGATCGCTTTTTCTGATGAACAGGCCCGGTACAGCTGGGCTGAGTTTTACGGCATGGCGCCCTTCCCATTCAGACTCACTGAGTACGCCGTACTTTGTACCTGTCAGCGTGATGGCGTGCATGACATGCTGCAATCTGAAAAGGTCATTCTGCTGCAGCAAATCTCCTCTGCTGGCTCGCCAGAGATATTCCAGTTTACCTGCCAGGTCTGCCCGTAGCCCCTTTTCCCTGCCTTCTTTCAGAAGCCAGCGAATATCATTAGCCAGCTCACGGCGAAACAGGCGCTTTTTCTCAGCGACCGCCAGCCACCGGCACAGGAAAAGATTTTCCTGTGCAGAAGAATTCACGGTTCCGGCCTGCCGGGCTATGTTAAGAGCCACGAGTGCACACCATGCGAGGTGATCGACGTAGAGGTTAGAGCTGTCCATAATATTTTGTATTAGGTAAATAATGCAGGTTAGCGGAAATCGTCCGGGGACTTGTTGCCTTCAATAAGGTCTGTCAGGCGCTGACGGATCCATCGCATATGGTTAAGATCGTGCTTACGCTTTTTCACGCCAAACATCTCATCATGGATGATCATCGTATGTAAAACGACAGCAGTCTTTGACTCGCCGCCTTCGTCATAATCTCTGAAGGTGACGACTATCAGCGGATCATAGTCAGGTGGTGGCATTACCCGACCGTGGTACAGGCCGATGTAATAGGGAGAGGAGCCAAGAGTGGAGTTTGAGTCCTTAACTCTGCTGGGAAAACCTTCCGGGGCCAGAGTATAGATCTCAACCTGCTTTTTGGAGTTCCAGATGAACTGAATGAAAGCGAGTTCTTCTTCATAATCATCGACGACATCTGCACTGAAGCCAAAATAATTACAGATGTCGTCAAAAAACGGGTTAATCTCAACCCGGTTAATAGGTTTTACGCAAACCGGCATTCAATCCCTCAGAGCCCTGTCTAGCCTTACGGGCGCGGCGAAAGTTTGCACGCACCTCTTCTGGTGAAGATCCAGAAATCTGAATACCTTCAACCTTTTTGAACAATCTGAAAAGGTCATCCAGCTGTTCTGCATTAGCAGCTATTGCATGCTGTTTCTGGCTCATTTGAACCTCCTTTTGTCACTGAGATCATTATACACGTACGGTAGAGGGATTTGAAATCCCACTGTACGGTTTTCGTACTGGCCCTTTGAGCCTGATATTCCCCATAAGTGATTTATTCAGAATGAGATTAATCAGCGCCCCGGGACCAGTATTTTTCACCTCAGTCTTACGCAGGCTGGCGACCAGGTTAAAGGGACTGTCTCTGTTCACGGGAATTTGCATTCACTTGAATACCCGTTAGCATTTCACTTGGCCATCGCCACCGATGCTCAGTGGGTAGCGCTCTCATACGGCTATGACATGCCTGCCAGTGCGATCGCCATCGCTCAGAGGTAAGCCAGGTTGGTGTTATCATTGCCTGAGGGCTGCTATCCCCTGAATTGTACGGATTTAACCCGGCAACAGGCAAATACCCGGTTCTCAGAACCAGGTGCTCACTGCCGTCCAGACGGACATCGCGACCATCATCAGATTTTCAGTCAGCGAGATGAATCCAAGTGGAACGTTACTGTCGCCACCCATGCAGGCACAACGCAGCTCTCGTTTGTCGATGTATACCGCTTTAACGACTGAACATGCCCCCAGCGTGCCAATGAACAGCGCTATCGGGACAGACAGCCAGGGCAGTATGCCAGCCATCATCAGCAATGCTGCCAGCCCCTCCCCGAAAGGATAAATATAGGCGTAAGGCACCCACCGGCGTGCCAGCAAATCGTATCCCAGAAACATGGTGGAGAAGCTTTCAACATCACGGAGCTTCAGCAGTGCCAGGATGGCCATGCTGAAGGTGATAAACCATTCGACGCCACGAATGACCTCTTGCTGCCCGGACACGGCCAGCGTAACAGCCACCGACATCAGCGCGGCCATGACAAATACCACGATTACGGGTCGATAAGAGGTTTCGCCGGGGTCGGGCAGTGGATTACCGAAATGTGCGCGCAGCTGATCGTATCCACCAATGCGGGCACCATTAATGAAGGTCTGAGGCGTGGTTTTGACCTGATGCTTCTGCTTAAACGCATCCGTTTCCTGACGAGTTCTGAGCCACTGGTCATCAACTTCATAGCCATGATGACGCAGGAGCCAGAGGGACTTCATGCCAAACGGACAGACATGCTCTTTCATGACCATACGATAAAGGGTGGCTTTTTTTTCACTTCCAGAACGCATTGTTTCTCCTCTGAAAAAATCCAGGCTGACTGAGGCACAGTGACCGGATGTAAAAGTCACCTGAACCATATACACGGGGGGCTGGTTCCCTCGTTCTTAATTAAGCCGACTGTTAAGTCATAGCTGAAAAGCCAGCGTTGTGAAAATTCACGCTTCAGAGGTGCATACCGGGGAATCTCCGGCAAAGCGTGAACGGCATCCACACAGATTGGGGAGTGTCAGTGACGTTGCGCGCGGCGAGAGGAAAATGTTTCTCCACATGGGGTCTATGCTTAAACATGATTAAAAACCTTACAAACTGAATATCTTTTTTGTGAGCATCCGTTCCTTTATCCGGAGATATGTCATGAGCAATCCGCCCGATCAGAATCCGCACGTCGCCAGAGCAACATCCCCTTCTCGGCCCCCTGAGCATTCACCTCTGCCGGTCAGCATCAATGAAACGAGACAGCGACGCCGAGCTATGCCCACATCGCGCTGAACGTGAATGGCACGCATCATGAGCTTCAGGTCGATACGCGCACCACGCTGCTGGATG
>NZ_BBOC01000141.1:0-7445 GCF_001485335.1 Type-D symbiont of Plautia stali
ATTATGTTTATTAATAAAATAAAAGAAATATTTAAATCAGACGGTGATTCTGAGCCACCCTCTCAATTTGAAGAGCACCGATATGAAGCGTTGACACCGAATAACATTGATGATGAAAATATGAATGAGTATTTCAAGGCGCTCAAATTTTCACTTCACCATCAAGATATCAGGAATATCGCAGTGACCGGGCCGTATGGAGCAGGTAAAAGCACGGTAATTTATTCATTTCTAAGAAAGAATGCTTTTAAATACATTAATGTTTCACTGGCAGGTTTTGACATGTCAGGCAGAGAAGAGACGGTTGTTCCTTCTACACCTGAAGTGGAATTGAGTATTCTTCAGCAAATTCTGTATAAAGAGAATAAAGATTCGCTGCCAGATTCAAGAATAGATCGTATACAGAATCGGGACAGAAGGCACATCAATTCTATATTTTGGTCTACTCTCGCGTTGGTATTACCCGCGGCTGTATTTAGTGGAATGATTTTCCTCTCTACACTGATTGGTTTTTTAATGTGCCGTCGTTTTTCAGTGGGTTCCTTATAAGTCACCCAGAAATAAAATTTTTGTTATGGTAATATCTGGTGTTTTAACGGTTTATAATTTTATCAGGGTTGCTTCTGGAGTTGGGATCTTTGATAAGAAACTTCGCCTGAATAAAATCGCCTTTCTTAAAGGTGAGGCTGAACTGTCATCTCAGGAACAGCCTTCATTGCTTAACAATTGTCTTGATGAAATTGTTTATTTTTTTCAAAGTTAACCTATAGAGTTGTAGTTTTTGAGGATCTCGATCGACTTGGAACTCCTGAGATATTCATCAAGTTGCGAGAAATAAACAAGATTGTAAACAATAATCTCTCTGAAGCTGACCCTGTCAGGTTTGTATATGCTGTCAGAGACGACATTTTTCTTGGCGCTGACGCAAGAACCAAATTTTTTGATTTTATTGTTCCCGTTATTCCTTTTATGGACAGCCGAAATGCTTTCACACTTCTTCATAACAAAATGCAAGACTTACCGCAGGAGAGTTCTGCATGTCTGAAGAATGCTTCTGCTTATATTAAAGATATGCGATGCCTTAAAAATATCATCAACGAATATCTTGTATTCAAAGAAATTGTTGACAATAAATCTGATAAAATAAAACTTTTTTCTCTCGTTTTCTATAAAAACACTTTTGCTTTAGATTATAGTTTTATTGAGAAAAGGACGGGGATCCTATTTTCATTTATCCATAATTACCGCACTCGGCTTCTGCATTCAAATTATTTTGGTGATTTAGATAGGGAGTTATCTGAAATTACATCGAAAATATATGAGGTGCAGAGTGAGAGAGCTTCATCAGCTGAAGATTTACGAAGAGACATTGTTAACAGGATCTTACCCGAAGATTTAGTAGGTAGAATATATATCTGTAAAAACTTAATCATTCCACTTATCAGCAAGTTTCTAATGTCAACTTAATCAATAATGAAGATGCATTTATTGATTTGCTTTCAGATAAGGAAATATATTTTGGTAGTAATTTGTATCATTACCAAAATTTTAATGCTTCCGACTTTGAAAAACGAAAGACCCTGTTGCAGGAATACTACGATAGAAAAAAATCCACAGGTGAAATTAAAACTGAACTTTACAAAAACCTTGTTCAGCAATCTGAGCGTTTGAGGAGAGATATAAAGTACCGCAATGCGATTACTCTCAGCGAACTGGTAAAAAAAATGGGAAGAGAAGCCTTTGGCAAACTTGCTGAAGAATATATCAGCGGAATGGACGGGCACGACCATGTGACAAGCCAGGAAGTAGAAACCCTGCGTTCAGACATGCAATATGGCGGTCTCGATGCCCTTTATTTTTTGCTGGCCGACGGCCACATCATGCAAGATTTTATGATGTATCGCTCGATTTTTCACAAAGGCTCAATGTCTGAAAACGATAATGAATTCATCAAGGCCCTGGGACAGGATCTTTCCTGTCAGGCTTCCAACGAGCAGTTTTACATTGATGATGCAGAAAAGGTTGTTCCTGAACTGGTAACTCATCATCGCATCTATCATGAAGGTGCGATGCATCATCAGATTCTTGCATGGATGCTGGAAAAAAACAGCCCTCAACTACCTGAAGTCATCTCAGTTTTGTTTACGCGCAACCCGGATCATATTCTTAATGTTTTTTCCGTGCTGATTAATCGCTTTGAGGTTCCTCATATATTTGACCGCTTTATTCAGCACGCGTTGGGGACCCGCGCGCACCTGGATGCGATGCTGGATATGCTCAACAATCAGACAGAGAGTGCTGAACATTACCGGATTTCGTTGGCTATTATCGCGAACGTTTCACCATCCAGCGCATCCGATGCTGATAAGTACCATGATTTTGCCCACTCACTGGGCAGCGGTGCTATCTCCCATCTCAGTGCTGAAAATGCGATGCCTTATATGCGGCACATTCTTGAAGCGGGGATCAAATTCAATTCGCTTTACTTTCCTGACACCGAAACTGAAAGGGCATGCGCGCGATTTATAGCGAATAATTCTCTTTATAATATCAATCGTGACACTCTGGCTGTTGCCCTTTGGTCATTGATAGAGGATGAGGAAAAAGAACTAGGGAAGTTGATCGGTTATCCGTGGACTGCATCAGGTTATTCTGGGGCAGAGCCCGTACGGGAATACATTTTGAACAATATCAATACGTTCATCAGCGAGTGTTTCCTGACGTCCTTTGAGAACGAAGATGTCATCCTGAAAATCCTCGAGCTGGCTGATGTCAGTGATGAAATGAAGCAGCGAATCGTGGCAGAGAAAGACTTCATTCTCTCGTCGCTTTCAGGTATCCCTGATACGCCCGTTTCAGTTTATAACGGAGAGGAAGTTAACTTCCGCGAGCTCTTTTATGCCCACGAGCGTGTTGAGGCAGGATGGCCTTCCCTTTTGGATTATCTCAAGCAGGGATACAGTGAGGCGGTATTGGCATTCCATCTGTCGGCTCATGTCGGTATTTATGCCTGCACCAAGCCTGAACCTCAGAGTGACCACGATCGAGACGTACTTTATGCGGCCATAGTCTGCAACAATGAAATCAGCGATGAAATTTACAGACAAGTAATGACATTAGTCAGTGTCAGTACCTCGCAACTCGATGATCGGCTCAGCCTAAGGAATTTCGTCAGGCTGATTAATCAGAAAAAACTAGCCCTTGATGAAAATTATGATGCAATTTCGGCACGCTATGCTGCATCGACGACTGATATGCTTGAAGTTTATGTGACCTGGTTCAGCCACAATAAAGACGAATTTGTAGAATATTTCGAATATTATCTGGGGTCGAATGATACTAACGAATTCTTTATACCGATGCTTGCTGCAGTCATAAAAAGCTCATTCCTTTCGGCTGTTGAACGAGCTGCGATCGTCTCGCACTATTATGAAGAATATCTTCAACAGAGTATTGTGGTCCCCCCTACTGATGTTATGGCGTTAGTTGTGCATGGCGCATCACCACAGGCGCTCAAATATAAATTTGCAGCTGTCCTGTTACGTTCGGGTCGCCTTTCGAGACATGAGGCCGGAGAGATAGTGCGTGAACTGGATGAGCCAGGTCTCCATAAGGTCTTCACCAATACCACCGAAGCAACTTTTGATGTTACTCAGCCAGAAAATTGCTTATTCATTTTGACTGCTCTGAAGGATGCCGACATCATCAGGGACTTTACAGAGCGGGAAGATGGCAAAATCCAGGTTCGGATCCGCAGGTTTGCGCCCCGCCTCGAGAGTTGAATTCAACGGGGCGCAACCATGCCCCTTTTTCCTTCTAGGTGAGTGTTCATATTACCTTCACTCTTTTGAGTTCTGCGTCCGGCTGTTGTTTATGTCAGCTTCAGAATAAGTTATCTATGCGCTCCCTCTCCATGACGCTACATATTTGGCGTGATTGCTTTCATTACATAGCGTCCATCAGCTCAAGCTGGCGAATATCGATGATGCTACGCAAATTCTGGGTTCCCACATCCCACTATTTTTTTTAAATTTCGCGTAGCGTCGCCTTAATTCTGCCAGAATTCGCCGCCAGACTGCGCCATCACTGGGTTTCCACCCATTTCATATCAGCTTTCATGCATAGGCTTTTATGGCCATTTAGTCATTATAAGTAGAAAAGTAAGGCATTGGCCACATTGCATTTTTACAGTTTGGAGGTGCACCAGATTACGGATATTAGGGAAAACACTGTGCTGTTAGTGATTAGGCTTCAGGCGAGAGACCTTTGCAAAATTTCCGAAGAAGATAGACCAAGTGCCTGACGATTTTCTTAAACTTTGCATTAAACCATGATATTTGCAGTTTTGGTGTTGCTTTGCATCAATTATCAAGATTTAATGACATTATGCAAAGTCATTTAAGGATAATCACGTGGGATTGATGAAAACGCTAGACCAGTGCATAGCTGCCGGTCACGATATGACCAAAGCTATTGCTGTAGCTCAGTTTAATGATGACAGCCCGGAGGCGAGAAAGATCACCCGCAGATGGCGGGTTGGTGAAGCTGCCGACCTGATTGGTGTATCGCCGCAGGCTATTCGTGATGCGGAGAAGGCGGGACGCCTCCCCTACCCCGATCTGGAGATGCGCGGGCGTGTGGAGCAGCGCGTGGGCTATACCATAGAACAAATCAATCACATGAGGGATGTTTTCGGAACCCGCCTGCGCCGGCCAGATGAAAGTATCCCTCCCGTGATTGGTGTGGCGGCGCATAAAGGTGGTGTATACAAAACTTCCGTGTCGGTTCATCTTGCGCAGGATCTGGCGCTCAAGGGCTTGCGTGTGCTGCTGGTTGAAGGCAACGATCCGCAGGGAACAGCCTCCATGTATCACGGCTGGGTACCGGACCTGCACATTCACGCTGACGATACTCTGCTGCCCTTCTATCTCGGCGAACGTGATGACGCGTTCTATGCCATCCGGCCTACCTGCTGGCCCGGGCTTGACATCATCCCTTCCTGCCTTGCACTGCACCGCATTGAAACCGAGCTCATGGGGCGCTACGACGAGGGCAAGCTGCCGACCGAGCCTCACATGATGCTCAGACTGGCGATTGAATCTGTTGCGCAGGATTATGACGTGGTCGTCATCGACAGTGCCCCAAACCTCGGTATTGGTACCATTAACGTGGTGTGCGCAGCCGACGTGCTAATCGTGCCAACCCCGGCGGAATTGTTTGACTATACTTCCGCCCTGCAGTTCTTCGACATGCTTCGCGATCTGCTGAAGAATGTTGATCTCCAGGGGTTTGAGCCGGACGTACGTATACTTTTAACCAAGTACAGCAACAATAACGGTTCGCAGTCGCCGTGGATGGAAGAGCAAATCCGTGACGCCTGGGGCGGCATGGTACTTAAGAATGTTGTTCGCGAAACAGATGAGGTAGGGAAAGGACAAATCAGGATGCGTACCGTGTTTGAGCAGGCTATCGATCAGCGCTCCTCCACCGGTGCCTGGCGCAACGCGCTGGCCATCTGGGAGCCTGTCTGCAACGAAATCTTTGACCGCCTTATTAAGCCGCGTTGGGAGATCCGCTGATGAAACGTGCACCCATTATTCCTAAATCTTCGCCCTCCTCTTCTGCTGCTAATCCGTCCTCTGCCCCCGCAGCACCGATGGTTGATTCCCTGATAGCTCGCGTTGGCGGCATGACTAAAGGCAATACTATCGTGTTACCCGTATGTGGACGAGACGTTAAATTTACGCTGGAAACTGTGCCAGCCGGTCAGGTAGAAAAGAAGACTAACGTTTGGGGCGGCAATGAGCGAGTGCAAGCTTTTCTGACAGAAGACGCTCTCGATGATCTTATCCCCTCTTTCCTGCTGAATGGTCAGCAAAACCCGGCCTTTGGTCGCCATGTTAACGCTGGAATTGAGGTTGCCGATGGTAGCCGCAGACGTATGACGGCAATCCTGACTTCATCAGAATATCGCGTGCTGGTTGGCGAGCTTGATGATGAACAGATGGATGCGCTGTGTAAACTCGGCAATGACTACCGACCTACCAGTGCCTTCGAACGGGGAAAACGCTACGCGCAGAGGCTGGAAAATGAGTTTGCGAATAACATTTCGGCTCTCGCTGATGCTGAAGGAATTTCCCGTAAAGTCATTACGCGCTGCGTCAACACATCAAAGCTGCCGCATGACGTGCTCTCGCTTTTCTCACATCCGGGTGAGCTTTCGGCTAGGGCCGGTGAACAGTTATATAAGGCGTTTGAAGGCAAAGAATCATTGCTGGCTGAACAAACCGAGTCCCTTATCGCAGGACGAAAAAACGGTCTCCTTTATGAATCAGATGAGATCATTAAGGAACTGAATTCGGCGCTGACTAGAGGCACCTATGCGATACGGGAACCTGCGGTCAAGAAGGACTTTGCTCCGGGGGCGACTGCGCAGTACAAGGGCAATAAGGTGTTGTTCAGTCTGGACAGAACCAAAATCCCCGAGTCTCTTATTGCACAGTTTGAAGAATTGCTCATTCGCCTCAATCATTAAACATTGTTCTGGGACCATGGTCCCAGAACGCAGGCCCTGCACATGCATTTCTCTGCGAAGGCATAGAACTGATAAAGAATCCCCTTTTCAGTGATATAAGAATTTGAAATCTTAAAGTTGGGACCACGGTCCCAACTGCCAGATACCCTTTACTGTGTTTATCCTTGACTCTGCAAGACTCATATCCAGTAAGCTACATCTAAAACAATGGCTGTTGGGACCATGGTCCCAGAGTGTGGTTGGTTCACATTACTCATTATTCTCCCTCATTCAGCCAGTCACGAGTCCAGACTCCACTTTAATCAAACGCACATCACTTTTATATCTGGGACCATGGTCCCAGCTTACCTCATTCAGGAGCGAACCTGAGTTCGTTAGTTTCATCGCCATTACCCTCGCTACAGCTAGGATAGACTTACAGCAGAATAAATTTGATACCTGCTGGGACCATGGTCCCAGCACCAAACTAAACTGACATATCTATTGGGACCGTGGTCCCAGCCTGCGGATCATTAAGGCGGAAATGTTTAGCATTACGCGTGGCCTTCACCAGGAACTTATCCCTTTTGAACTAAGTCATGTCACATGTGAGAGTTCGATCTGCGCACTTACAATCTGGTCACGCCTTGCTGAGCCAGTATGCACTGCCAAGCTGCAGTTTTGGTAGTCATAGCCCAAGCGACTGCAGCCCGCTGCTACGTTTAGGAGTTGCGGGCATTCCTATTCAGGCTTCTGAGAGCAAGGCATGCCAGAAGGCCAGGCAACTACAAACACCTTTCAAACTGAAAGTGTATTTCCTGCCGGGGCATTTACTTAATACTTTTCATATGTTTCATAATGCCATTCAGATGAAGTGGAAAACCTCTAAGGGGAGAAATCGCCGATACCACTTTGCCTATAACACGCGTGC
>NZ_BBOC01000142.1:0-7401 GCF_001485335.1 Type-D symbiont of Plautia stali
ACTAAGGTGTCCATGGCAAAGCGCAGACGCACGGAGGCACCCGGTGCACCCTGTTTCTCCAGTTTCAACGTGCCGTTATCATCGGCGCGTACCTGGGCAAACAGGTTGAGGCAGGCCGCCATATCTCGCTGGCCTAAACCGTACTTCGCCAGTTCGATGAGGAAGCTGTCGTAACCGTTTTGATGACGCAGATTGCGCGCTTCCTGATAGTCACTGACGCCAAAGCGCGCGGCGGTTTGCTGCGCATTCAGCGTGCCACACACCGTTTCGTGCCAGCCAAAGCTGTCTTGTTCGATGCCGCAAAAAATGCGCCCCATATCGGAGTAGAGGCAGTGCCCCGCCGTCAGGCGGAAGGTGTGTTGGCACTTCAGCGTGTCGGGCGCGTTGTAGCGCTCCAGCAGATTTTCCGGGTTATAAAACAGCAGGCCGACATTGGCACCGCCTTCGATATCGGTCAGCGTCAGCGCGGTACCGCTGCGCATCACCAGTGACCAGTGCGAACCCGCCGGTAACAGTGTTTGATAAGCATTCATGCTTCTCTCCTTTAAGCCACCTGCGGCTCAGACGGCAAGCCAGCCGTAGGCTGATCGCGGTCGAGTGGCAGGTCATAAGTGATAGTGGCGCCCCAGGCTTCTGGCGCATGCGGGTCGTGACGCAGTTTGTCGAACACCAGCAGGCGCGAAGCCAGGCTGAAGCCCTCTTTCAGGTCATGGGTAATCATAAAGATGGTCAGGTTGTGCTCCTGCCACAGGCGGGTAATCAGCTGGTGCATCTCGCTGCGAATACCAGGATCGAGTGCACCAAACGGCTCGTCGAGCAACAGGATGCGCGGCTGTTTCATCAGTGCCTGCGCCAGTGCCAAACGCTGCTGCATGCCGCCAGAGAGCTGGTGCGGATATTTGCTCTGCGCATGTTCCAGCCCCACCTGCGCCAGCATCGCCTGCGCTCGCTGACGAATCTCCAGGCGTTTCTTCCCCCACACGCGCCCCAGCCAGCGTGCGGTGCTGAACTCTTCCGCCAGCATCACGTTGCCCAGCACCGTCAGATGGGGAAAGACCGAGTAACGCTGAAACACCACGCCGCGCTGGGCATCCGGTTCGTCCGGAATCGGTTCGCCATCCAGCAGCAGCTGCCCTTTGGTTGGCGATTCGGTGCCGAGCAACATGTTGAGAAAGGTGGTTTTGCCGCAGCCGGATGCACCGACAATCGCCACAAACTCGCCCTCCTCCACGTCGATATTGAGTCGTTCCAACACCACTTGATCGCCGTAGTGCTTTTGCAGATTTTTCAGTTGCAGTAATGGCATCGCTCGCCCCTTGGTTATTTCGCGTGATACCACGGCCAGCAACGACGGCTAATCAGCCGCAGCAGCAGGTCGAGCATAAAGGCCAACAGGGCAATCCACGCCACGTACGGCAGAATCACATCCATTGCCAGATAGCGACGCATCAGGAAGATGCGATAGCCCAGCCCTTCGGTAGCCGCGATAGCTTCTGCGGCGATCAGGAACAGCCAGGCGGAGGCCAGTGACAGCCGCACCGCATCAAACAGGCGCGGCATCAGTTGCGGCAGGATCACACGCCATAACACCTGGGCACTGTGGCCGCCCAGCGTCTGCGCTTTCACCAGCTGTTCACGCGGAATTTTCTGCACCTGTAGCTGCAAATCACGCGCAATCAGCGGAGTGATGCCAATCACAATCAGCACCACCTTTGACACTTCGCCTAAGCCAAAACAGATAAACAGAATCGGCAGAATCGCCAGCGGTGGCACCAGCGCCACCACCGTCACCAGTGGTGCCAGTACCGCACGCACCACCGGCAATGCCCCGGTGAACAGGCCCAGCGCCAGCGCCAGCAGGGCGCTGATCACCACGCCACTGAGCAGGCGCATCAGACTGGCGGCAGTATCGGTCCACAGCAGGTATTCACCAGTGCGCGGGCTGGGTTCAAACGCCATACGGCTGATGGCCTCGCCCATGGCATTAAATCCCGGCAACAGTTTGTCTGCGGCGTTCAGGCTGAGACGCGCATCCGACGCGAACAGATAGACCAGCAGCAGCGCCAGCAGCGGCAGAATGCCAAGCAGCAGGCGGCCGAGCGGCAGCGGTTGGTAGTTGATCAATTTACGCATCGGCTTCGCCTCGCTTACAGCTGCCCAGCGGCCGCCAGTTTTGTGTATTCATCGGTGAAGCGCAGTTTCAGGTTATTGGCATCACCCCAGTTACCGGCTGGCGTTTCGACCCCCACCACATCGGCACTCGGTGCGCCTTCACCTAGCAAGCCGTGTTTGAAGGAGAACTCGGCGACCAGTTGCATGGTGGCTTTAAGCTGCGGGCTATCAACAAAATCGAGGGTGGTTTTGGCATCGCTGAACAGGTGTGTTGCCGCCAGTTGCTGATCAAATCCCGCCAGATCGGTGCCTGATGCCTGCGCCATTTGCGTGCGTGCTGCTTTCGCGCTTTCGCTCTGGCCCGACATGGTTTTCAACGTTTCATACCAGGCACCGGTCAGCGCTTTGCCAAGCTGCGGGTACTTTTTCAGGGTTGCGGTGTTCACCACCAGCAAATCGAGGATTTCGCCCGGGATCTGAGCAGAGGAGAAGACTAAGTGACTGTCCGGCTGCTTTTCCGCTTCGGCCAGCAGCGGGTTCCAGGTCACGATGGAGTGCACATCCTGAGTGCCAAACGCGGCCACCAGATCGGCATCAGCGGTATTAACCACTTTGACATCCTTCTCGCTCATGCCGGATTTCTCCAGCGCACGCGCCAGCAGATAGTGGGACACCGAGAGTTCCACCAGATTGATCGGCTTGCCTTTAAGCGAGGCGATATTGCCTTTGCCTTTAAACAGGATGCCGTCATTGCCGTTGGAGTAGTCGCCGACTATCAGCGCGGTGCTGTCCACGCCACCGGTGGCCGGAATGGTCAGCGCATCCATGTTGGTCATGGTGCAGCCGTCAAAACCACCGGCGGTGTACTGGTTCACCGATTCGATGTAGTCGTTGACCTGCACAAACTGGATATCAATGCCGTATTTATCGGCCCATTTTTTGACGATGCCGCTTTGTTGGGCAAAGTCCCAAGGCATCCATCCGGCGTAAATGGACCAGCAGATTTTGAAGGAGGGTTTGTCGGCGGCCAGCGTGTTGACGCTGAACAGCACGGCAGTGCAAAGCAACAGCAGGCGAAGGCAGGCTTTGATCATGAGGATTCCTCTGACGTTAACGGGCTGAAATAAAGCAGGAGGCGGCGAGCAACGATCTCGCTTTCCTCCCGGGCTTTTATCCCGCCGTGTAACCGTCAGAGGACGGTCGGTCACTCTCGGACCAGCATCTTTCGATCGGAACCCTAGTGACCCATTGCAAATTGTCTGGCGACGTCGGTTGCCCGCTATCGCTCCTGCATCTGATTAATGACATTCAAAAAAAGTGCCAATATTTATCTCATTGAAAAACAGAAGAATTATTAAATTCACCGCCGGATGATGACCGATCACTGCACAGCGATGCAGCAGCTGCGCACCAACATGTCGCAAGCTGCGTAAACCTGAATTTGATACAGCTCGCAATTTTTGACTGGCACTGAAAAAACTTTTACTGACTGTTCAAAGGGTTATTCCTTTCATCGCACCGCCACAGCCGAACCAATTCAACATTGGTTCACTTCTTGCCTAAGCTGAGAAAGCCCATTGCTCAGCGTTTCATCAATAAAACTGCTGGATAAGCCGGAATACCGATCTTTTTCTGATGTTTAAACAGGCGAACCAATCATGAATCATTCGTCAGAGAGCGCCCGAAACTCCAGTTCTGCCCTGGAGCAATTGCGTCAACTGATCCAGCAACACGAGCAGCAACCGGATCGCGCCCTGCCGACGGAACGTGAATTGGCGGAACGCTTTAATGTCGGTCGTCGCGAAATCCGCCGCGCGCTGGATGTGCTGGAAGAAGAAGGACGCATCTGGCGTAAACAGGGCAAAGGCACCTTTGTGGGCCCAGCGGCCCCGGTTCAACCTCTGGCGCTGCACGATCTGCCACAGCAATCCAATCTGCTGGAAGTGATGGAAGCGCGTTTACAGCTGGAGCCAGGGCTGGCAAGGCTTGCCGCCCTGCGCGCCAGCAAAGAGCAAATTGCCCTGATGCAGCGCCTGCTGGAGCGTATGCACGGTATCACTGCGCCTGAAGATGGCGATCAGCATGAACTGTGGGACAGCGCCTTTCATCGCGCCATTGCGGAAGCGGCCGGTAACCGCCTGATGCTGGGTCTGTTTGATGCGGTGGATGCCGTGCGCCGCGACCCCGGCTGGCAACATTTGCGCGTGCAGGCACGCACTCCGGCCCGTCTCGATACCTACGACAACCATCATCAGCGCCTGGTCAATCACATTGCGCAGCGCCAGCCGCACGAAGCCGCCGCCGCGATGCGTGAGCATTTGCTGGCACTACAACAGGCGCTGCTGGAAGCGCTCTATTCTCACCAAGAGGAGTCGCCATGAGCGGTCACCCGGTTTTAGCGGTACGCAATCTGCGCGTCAAATTTCGCGGTTCTCCCGTCACGGTGCTGGATGATATTTCCCTGACGCTGCATGCCGGGGAAACCCTGGCGCTGGTCGGTGAATCCGGCTGCGGCAAAAGCATCACCTCATTAACGCTGATGGGGTTACAGCCCAACAGCGCCGAGATAGAGCAAGGGGAAATGACGTTTGATGGACGCGACCTGCGCGATCTCAGCGCCAGCGACTATGCCGATTTGCGAGGCAATCAGCTGGCGATGATTTTCCAGGAGCCGATGACCTCGCTCAATCCCGCCTTTACCCTCGGCGACCAGCTCAGTGAAGCGGTAATGCGCCACCGTAACGTCAACCGCCGCACCGCATGGGAAGCCGCTCTCAGCATCCTGCAAAAAGTGCAGATACCCGCACCGGAGATGCGCCTCAAAGCCTATCCGCACCAGCTCTCTGGCGGCATGCGTCAACGCGTGATGATCGCCATGGCGCTGATTAACCAGCCGAAACTGCTGATTGCCGATGAGCCGACCACCGCGCTGGACGTCACCATTCAGGCGCAGATTCTGGCGCTGCTGAATACCCTGAAGCAGGAAACCGGCACCGCCGTACTGATGATCACCCATGACCTTGGCGTAGTTGCCGAAGTCGCCCAGCGTGTGGCGGTGATGTACGCCGGACAGGTGGTGGAAAGCGGCAGCGTAGAGGAAATTTTTAACGACCCACAACACCCCTACACCATTGGCCTGATGGGATCGATTCCCAGCCTGAGCGGCCGTAACGGCGCGCTGGCCACCATTCCTGGCCAGGTGCCGCTGCCGGAAAACATGCCGGCAGGTTGCCGCTTCGCCAATCGCTGCCCCTTTGCCGAAACGCGCTGCCAGCACAACCGTCCGGCGCTGCGGGCGCTGGCCCCCGATCATCAGGTGGCGTGTTTCCGCGCTCCGCTGGAACAGTACGTTGCGCTGGGAGAGATCGCATGAACCCGATTTTAGAGTGCCGTGATTTAAGCAAAACCTTCGCTGGGCCCACCCGCCTGTTTCAACGCAACCGAGGCGTCACGGCGGTGGACCGCGTGTCGTTACAGGTGATGCCGGGCGAAACGCTGGCGATTGTCGGTGAATCCGGCTCCGGTAAATCGACGCTGGGCCGCTTGCTGTTGCGCCTGCTGGCGGCCAGTGCGGGCGAAGTGTTGTATCAGGGTGAAAGCATTACCGATGCCAGCGGTGCGCGCCTGAATCAACTGCGCCGCGAGTTACAAATCATCTTTCAAGACCCTTTCGCCTCACTGAATCCACGCATGACGGTGCAACAGATTGTCGGCGAACCGCTGTGGCTGCATGAAAAGCTGAGCCGCGAAGATCGTCACGCGCGTGTGGCCGAGTTGCTGCGCACCGTGGGTTTGCCCGCCGCCTGGGCTGAGCGCTATCCGCACGAGTTCTCCGGCGGCCAGCGTCAGCGTATCGGCATTGCCCGTGCGCTTGCCTCTCAGCCCAAACTGCTGCTGGGCGATGAGCCGGTTTCTGCGCTGGACGTTTCTGTGCAGGCGCAGGTAGTAAACCTGCTGGAGAGCCTGAAACAGCAGTTCGGCCTGACCATGATCATCGTCGCCCACGGTCTGGCGGTGATCCGTCATATGAGCGATCGCGTAGCGGTGATGTACCTCGGGCAGATCGTGGAAGTCGCCAGCGTGGACGAGATTTTCGATGCCCCGCTGCACCCTTACACCCAGGCGCTGATCGCCTCTGCTCCGCAGATGCAGCCGGGGGCCAGCCGTCAGATTCCGATGCTGCAGGGCGATCTGCCCAATCCGGCCAATCCACCGTCCGGCTGCCGCTTTCACACCCGCTGCCCCTGGGCCACCTCGGATTGCCGTCAGTTTGAACCGATCAATCAGATGTTGAGCGGTGGACGCCAGATTGCCTGTCATCGCTGGCAGGAGATTAACCGCGATCGCAGCGTCATCACCATCGCACCGCCTTCCGCTGCCTTTTTACGACGCCGCGCGCTGTTTGAGCAGGCCGTCAAACAACAAGCTTAACCCTCTGGAGATTCGCCTGTGAACAAAGCTCGTCATACGTTATTCACCGCCTTAAGCGGCTTGTTACTGCTCGGCGCCAGTGCCCACAGCCAGGCTGAAAGTGTTATCCGCATTGGCCTGGGGGCCGATCCGGACATGCTCGATCCCCATCTGGCACGCACCTATTACGGTCGCTTTGTCTTTGCCGCGATGTGTGACCGCCTGGTGGATGTGGATGAAAATCTGAAAGTGGTGCCAGGACTGGCAACCGACTGGGCATGGAGCGATGAGGGCAAAACCCTGACCATGAACCTGCGCAGTGGCGTGACCTTCCAGGATGGCGAAAAATTCGATGCCAACGCGGTGAAGTTCAATATTGAGCGCGCGTTAACGCTACCGGGATCGCTGCGTAAAAGCGAAATCTCCTCGATTGACAGCGTCGAAGTGAGCGGCCCAATGCAGGTGAAATTCCACCTGAAAAAACCCGATGCGGCGCTACTCAGCCAGTTAACCGACCGCGCGGGTGCCATGCTGGCCCCGGAAGCGGCGAAAAAACCGGATTTCGCCACGCATCCGGTCTGCTCCGGCCCGTATCAGTTTGTCAGCCGCGTGCAGCAGGACCGCATTGTGCTGCAGCGTTATAACAACTACTGGAATAAAGACGCCTACCACTTCGATAAAGTGATCTTCCTGCCGATTCCAGATGCCTCAGTGCGTCTCGCTAACCTGCGCGCAGGCGACCTCGACCTCACTGAAGGCGTGGCCGCCAGCGATGTGAAAACCGTTGAAGCTGACAGCAAGCTGGCGTTAGCCAAGGTCACGGGCCTCGGTTATCAGGGCATTACCTTCAACATCAATAACGGCAAAGTCGATGCCAAT
>NZ_BBOC01000143.1:0-7361 GCF_001485335.1 Type-D symbiont of Plautia stali
AGTGAGTGGATTTCAGGGTTTATTTCAGCGCAATCTGTACCGTAAGAGTTGTCTCGGGCACAGGTCCGGGTAACCTGAGCAGAATCAGATAGTTCCAGGCCTGATTTTTTCACCTTCGTATTAAGGTAGGCCTGCGCACCCGGCTACACTGAGGGCCGTCCGTGACGCCAGCAGTTCGCCTTACAGGACCCCTGGTCCGCTTTACACAGCCGGCGTCAGACCGGTTATGTGAAATCCAGCCTTGATCCCGGGAGTGAACACCCCGGGAGATTTTTTATGACCTCCGCACCCGCCTTCTCAGGGTCTCTGACTGAAATGCAGGGCAGACTTTTGTGACGAACTCCAGGCTTCTCCTGACCACCGCGTGTCCTTGTTACAGGCCTTCATGATAGCGTCGCTCAGGGAGCGGGAAATCCATACTTTCATGCACAGAGGAGACGTCATAATGAAAAACGGTGCCACGCCTTATCGTGAAGCGCTGATACGTCTGACCGCGCTCAGGCTGCGTTACCAGCGGGCAAGCCGTAATCCGGCTGCCGGAATGGTGGACCTCGCGGCGCTGATGTCCGAACTGGAGGAGGCCGAACAGGATGTGGCGCGATATGAAAAACAGTAAGCACCAGCGCTGCCCAAGACTAAAGTTTTTCCGCGGATGGCCGATATAAATGAAGTGGTTAATCCGATGGCCACACTCCACGAGTAAGTCCGTTTATCTCATTGACTTTATTCAGGGGCTGACCAGCCCCTTTTTTTCAACGTCTGTTCAGTCTGCCTCCTGTTTATCATCACTGATGATCAGCCCTGCCCGCGCCGTGAATTCCGGACCTGTGTGACCAGGGTTTTGTCTGAACGTTATTTTCTGCTCTTCTTAAGCGCAGGATCCCGGTGTCAGCGGTGCGGAATTACCTGTGTGTCCAGCGTAAAAAAAATGGCTTCCGGGAGGAAGCCATAAGCACAATCAGTCGCAGTATCGGTTATATGTCCCCTGATGAGGCACATGTTATTTATCGGCTGACTGCGACAATGCATTAGGGCAGGAAAGTGGATTTGAGAAAAAACTGTGCGTGCTGCAAACAAGTATCGTCGGATGACAGAGTCAGAGCGATCAGATAGCAGCGTTATGTCCGCTAAAAGCTTCACTTATGAACGCAGTCATTGTGATGCCTTTCTTGCAGAGAATGTTGCATTCCACATAACTTACTAAAGAGCATAATTACTGCTGAAGACATGTACGCGCTCAGCGAATTCCTGCGTCTTTATCTGAAACCACGGGGCGCCCATTTTTATTCCCAGCGCTTTGGCGCCGGCCGAACGAGCGATGACGCAGCCATCGTTGTTGCTGAGCACCACGGGCTTGCCGCGCAGGTCGGGACGAAAGAGGGCTTCACAGCTCGCGTAAAACGAGTTGACGTCGGCCAGTCCAAACATGGGCATGTTTACCTCCGGCGCGCGCGCGTGCTGTTAAACCACCAGGTGACCACGCCGAGCAGCTGCAGCTCCTCCGGGTAAATCACCGCATAAGCGGGATTCATCGGCAGGAGCGCGAGCCTTGGCTGCAACTGCAGGCGCTTGACCGTGAACTCTCCGTTCACCTCAGCGATAACGATGCCCCCGTGTCCGGCCTCTTCAGCCCGGTCAACCACCATGACGTCGCCGTCATAAAGGCCAAGGCCTTCCATGCTGCTGCCACTCGCCCGCACAAAAAACGTAGAGGCGCGCCGGCGGATGCAGAGCTCATTGAGGTCCAGTTCCTTTTCCACGTAGTCCGCGGCAGGAGAGGGGAAGCCCGCTGGGCAGGGCTCAGCATAAAGTGGTACGCGCACGCGCGGTGTGAAAATGGGTGGCAAGAGCAGCGTCAGGCCGGGACTGTAGGCTGCGGGTTTCATGATCCTGTCCCCGAAGCGTCTTTCTTATGGTCGGTAAGCGCTGTGTGCAAGGCGTGCATATAAAATCCTCCTCTTGAGTGTACTGTTTTTATGTACAGTATTATTTGGTGGGTTTTGTCTGGCAAGCGAAAGCCTGGCGGAAGGAGGTGGAAATGAATTTATCTGGCTGAGGTGCCAGCAAAAAAATATTTCGGGCAGGTTTATTCAGCGGCAACTATGATGACTGCGGGTCACAGGCCGCGGGGAGGCGCCCTCTGACTGTACATCCGCTGCCCGGCGTTCCGCCGCCGGGCTTCATTCTGAAGTCGGCCTACAGTAACTGGGCAGGCCTTCAGCGGCAGACGTCATGCCATAATGCCGTACTGGGCACGACCGCATGTGTAATCGCTTCCTGATTTTCACGAAGGAAAGCCTGAATCAGTCCGGGAGAGATATTGAAAAAAGTTCTTCAGCCCGCCAGCCCCATGGACGTAACAGACAGACCGTCTCCGGAAACAAGCCCTGAGCCGGTCACGCCGAAATCTGCGAGGTCACCGGTCAGGCCATAAAAGCGATGCTTGTGTACGAATCTGAAGAGGCGATATCCATACAGCATCTCTCAGGAGTACTGTGGCGGATGAGCATCAGCGCTCCCGAGCTCTGGAAGAAAAAAATCCTGTCTGGCCGCTATCGGCCTGCTGGCTGAGCGCCTTCACTGACTCAGGACCTTCATATTCAGGAACAAACCTGCGGGTCGTTGGCTCATCCTGACCTACAGGTGATCATTATCCCGTCCGCTTAAGCAGAAAAGGCCTGCGAAGCAGGCCTCATACAATCAGTGTTGTGGCTTTGTTGCCGAACCGGACTACGCGTCCTCTTCCTCTCGCGAATACCCCACAACAATCTCCAGCGCGCCGCGCAGTACATCGAGCCTGACGACGTCAGAGGTGCTCTCCAGCTCTGCTATCAGGCTGAGAATCACGTCCTTTCGCAGCACGCGTCCGCCCTGAGCCTTCAGTCGTGCAAATACCGCGCTTATGATTTCTGACTCAGCGGCCAGCTGATTAATTACACTGAGAATTTCTTCTTCGGTTTTGTTCTGCTGCATAACCCATCATCCGGGACAGATAAAGAGAAGGACGCCGCCGGCGCCCGGGCTGTCTGCAGACTCCGTTCTGCCTCCGCCCGTGGCGGAGATACGTTACCGGTCAGTGCCGGCGAGTGCCTGGCGGAGGGGCATCCTCCGTCATAAACAGCGATTCCGGACTCTGTACGAGCCGGGCGCCAGGAAGCGCCGCACTGACCTCATCAAGCGCCAGTTTCAGGGCCTCAGCCCTGTCTGAATGCGTTTCACGCGCGGCCATTTCCATCAGCCTGACGGCTACCGTTGCACCCGATACCGGTGCATTTTCGCTGAGCAGACCGAGGACGGCCTCACCGATAACGTGGTCCATAAGCATTTCAGTTTTGTTTCTGTACATACCACTTCCCGGGCGTCAGTAAAGGGACGCTTTCCTGTACCTGCCGCCGCTGACGCGGCTGGCTGACGTTACATCCGCATGCATGACCGGATGTGATATCCACGCCGGAGAAGGCACTGCTGTGGGCAGATACCTGATTCAGAGAGCCTCTTCCCGGCCAAACAGCAGGCCAATCAGCGTGCGGCAGAGCTGCTCCTCTTCTGTGCTGCCCGCGAGCTCAAGGCGACGTACGAGCTTTGCGCAGATGGCCGGCCGGTTAAGGGCGGCGCCGCTGCGCAGGATTTCCACCACGATCTGCCCCAGCATGGCCTGCTGCGAAGGAAGTTGGGCGTCGGTGAAATAACGGGCAATGTCTCCCGCATTATCAGGTTTCATGCTGTTCTGGCGCATAGTCATTTCTCTCGGAAAGAATGGTTAAAATGTCATCGGGTGATGATGCGCGGAAAGTTATACAAAATATAAAAACCTGTACAGAGATATTTTTGACGGTGAAATGAATTTTTTAGCAAAAAATGCTAATTATTATAAATCATGAGGATAGATAACTTATCTTACGAAAAGCGGAGGCTTCATCCCTGACAGTTTCTCCGGTCAGCACGCGCAGAGCGCGCCCGATGCGATGCTGGCTTTTCATCGTCGTGTCCCGGCCGGGGCCGTTCTACATTTCTGGTAATGCTATCCGTCGTTTTCCAGACCGGTCATCGTCATCCAGTGCAGCTCGGCCGACTGGCGACTGCCGTACTGACGGAAACCCTGCAGCGAGCGTCTGGCATCAAAGATTTCCGCAAGCTTCTCGTCGCTGACGTCAGCTTCGGCTATCGCGGCGAACTCCTTTATCAGGGACTCGGCCGTGATGTCCAGGCCGACGATCGCCGCCTCTCCAATAATGGTTTGGCCTTTCTCATCGTCATGATAAAAACACAGCAAATCCTCCTTCTCGGGAAAATAACAACCTCAGGACTGAATGTAGACACCGATGGCGCTTTCACCAGAAGAAAAATCTGTCATATGGATAAGAAATAAAATATTGGTTTAGTATGGCGGAGTTGCCGGGTATAGAACAGAATATAAATGCGTGAGAAAAAACTGATGTGTTCAGTGCCAGGGGAATATGCAGTCAATACAATAAAGCTTTAAAAATTTGCCGCGGCATTACAGCCGCGGCGTTTAATCACACAGCCTGCCACTCACTTTCAACTTCATCTTTAGATTTTGGAAAGAATCGACTTTATTGTCATCCACTTCCTTAACCCAGCTGAAGGGGATGATGTGATGCTGACCGCCGGCTTCCGGGTCACTTTTCGCCAGCTTAATTTTTTCATCACCCTCAAAGTGGTCAACAACACCCACGTGCTCGCCGTTGACGTCCACTACCTGCGCATGGTCCAGAACTTCTGCTTTATCAACCATAATTAATCCTTAATAACGTCTGGTAAATGATGGATTTACCCAGTCATCATGCCGGGTATGCTTTTAAAGCGTGGGTTATTAATCTGGCTGTCGTCAAGAAATTAACAGAATGAAACATCTGCCTCATCGTAGTGTCTGGCGCATACATCTGTCCCGCCTTTCAGCCCCGAGGCTGCAGAGGCCGGTCCGACAACTGTTCACCCGGTACCATGATGAAAGCGCCGGCTGGATGAAATCCAGACTCAGTTGAGGCAAATCACTGAATTATTCCCGGGCACGTCCGGGGCTTTTTCGGGATACGGCAACCTGATTTCCGGCACTCTGACGGCTGCAGAAATAATTGCAGGCGCCCCACTGAATTTGCGGCGTCTTTACGAATGCTTTTCTCAGAGCAGGCTATTATTAATCTGCAAGACAGGTGTCAGGATGACGCCGCCCTGGTATCAGATGGCCCGGATCCGTTCCGGGCCTTTCTGTTTCTGCAGTCGGGTATATAATCTCAGCAACGCATTAATGCCCTCATTGCAAATCAGACGCTTCCTGGCAAATGTCGCGACATATGTCGTTATGCTCAGGGGGTGTCTGACTCCTCCGTTGACGCAAATATAACGTATTGCAATAGCTGACATGTTATCAGGACCCAACATCGCCGGCCTCAGACCGGACGTGCTCACTCCTGTTGCTTCCGGGCTTCGCCGCCCGGGATTTTTTCCAGCTCAGTCCGCCAGCCGGAACAGACCGGGCTCACCCCTCTGTATTCACGCTCTCCGTCATCTCCCCGAGAAGCTGAACAAGGCGCTCACGGCTCACCTGTTCTGTCTTCAGCGTCGGCATCATGCTAATGAGCGACAGGGCCACCGTGGCGAGTCCGACGGCGCGCTTAACTTCCTTCGCATTTTCATAACTTTTGTACGTGCGCAGGCTCACGCCAAACTCGGTGGCCGCGCGTTCACGCGTCCAGACCATGCTTTTTCGCCAGAGTTTCAGGTGCCATCCTGTCATGACGTCTCCTTAAATTTCTAATAAACGCTCAAAAAAAAGTGCAATTATTGCACTTTTTACACATGGATTTTGACTGTATTGATAGCTGCTTTTTCAGCGTTCACTTCGACTTTCTTTTCATCCGCGCAGCAGGCGAGCGGTGAAGGTGCCCACCAGACCGGTGATGCCTGAACACACACAGAGCGCTTTCATCATCCAGAGCACTGCGGCTTCAGACCCTGTGTAGAAGCACAGCGCGGCACCTGAAGCGATGGCCAGCAGCCAGGCCCATATCCGGTAACCGATACGAACGTGCATTTTCATCCGGATACCTGTTGCGTCTTTCATCTGCTCAGTCTGTGGGGTTATTTTTTCAGCAAAATAGCTGACATTGCATCTCAGTTCCAGCCATGAATACGGCGGCGATGAGCCTGCCTGAACAGACCCGAATCAGACGGACGATGCGATTAAAGATTATTCAGCCTCTTGTCGTCACACGCTGAATTACGTTCAGCTGCCAGGTCTGCAGGGATGACAGCGCTGTAGGAGCAGTCCGGAACCCGGTAAACGCATTCGTTCCGGGAAGGATGTCGATATCGACACAGGATATGTCTGAGCGAGAATAAAAAGGGTTTCCCTTGTGAACTACAGCCGCGAGTGAGCCGTACGGGAGGGCTGGCCGTAAAAAATTACACAGCCTGATAATCCTTCAGCTGAGGGTGTCCATCATTCTGGCCTGTAATGGGAGAGTGCAGGGGGGATGTGTCAGCGTTTCGGTTAAGCGGCTTTCAGAGATCCCTGACCTGCAGCTGACTTCCGGCTGATGTCCGCTTACAGTCAGACGTGCTGATATAAATAAAAAACCCACCGGGAGGTGGGTAAGTCAGTAAGCTTAGTGTAGAAGATAGCGCTTAACGGCTTCCGGATCTGTGCCCACCGTTTTAAGGGCTTTCACCAGCTTATCCTGTGTAGTCTGCAGTGAGAGCATCCAGTATGTAATTTGCCATTGTTCGTTTATCACAATGATCTTTTTATCTTCCGGCTCGCGGCGGTGAAAAATGTAACTCATCAAAACCCCAGGTTAAGGACAAATGGCTTATTTGCTGTGTGACGCAGAAGAAGAATGGCACTGAAACTGAGGGGGTTAAAATTGAAATGACTGACCGTAATGAGCAAAAAAATTTTATCAAAAAAAAGGCCCACTTAATGAATATCAGTGGGCCTGTTTTGTTCACGGCGGAACAATGCTCTCTCGCAGAGGTGGGGTTAAGCACTGCTAATGTTGCACCCCAATCTAACATCGCATTGCCGGATGCGTAACCCTCTAATTTAAATAGATTGTTATTTAAGATTAGGCCGCATTCCTTCGGAATGTTCTCATCCAGAAACCCCTGGATGTAAGTCTGTTAACTTTTCTGCTGCAACTTCATCAGCAATTGGTTAGCAGGCCTGATGCCTGATTTTGTCCGGTTTTGTCGAAACGGCCGGGTTTACGGCAAAACTTTGGGATTATCGCTATTCCTTCAGCCCCTTTTGTCGAAAGACGTCATTTGTTTACGCAGAAAATGTGACACCACGTCCTGAGGGGGCTGAACGCCACACGCATGGATCAGCCAGCTCACCG
>NZ_BBOC01000144.1:0-7226 GCF_001485335.1 Type-D symbiont of Plautia stali
CCAGGGTACGCAGTACAGCAGCTATTCCTATCGTGCGACGTGCGCCCGATATGGAATGACAGCGAGCATGAGCCGGAAAGGCAACTGCTGGGATAACGCGGTGACAGAAAGACTGTTCCGTAGTCTGAAAACGGAATGGCTTCCCGGCAAAGGCTACTGGAGTGCAGAAGAAGCGAAGAGAGACGTGTCGTTGTACCTGAGTGGTTATTACAACAGGGTACGACCACACAAATTCAACGGCGGACTGTCGCCGGCTGAAAAAGAGAGGCAAACGCAGAAAAACCTCTGGCGGTGTCCGAAATGATTAGACCACTACAGTCCGGCACGACGTGGAAGTCGAAGGTACCGCTTTAGCGGCGCGAGGACGGCCCAGAGGGGGCAGTAGTGGCGGCAGAGCCCGCACTGAAGTGAAAGACAGCAGCCGGAATTCATAACTTACGAGCTTTACGCCAATTAATGACTCCCCGTGATTAAATATTAATTTCCAACTCCCACAGAAAGCCTAATAAGCCGACATAAAGTTATATCCCACGCTGAAATAGTGAAATCCTGCCTGATAACATCGCCTAATTTTCTTTGTGTGCCGTATTTTATGCTGCGTTAAATCGACGTTATTTTAGCCGGTTCAAAATTTGCGCTTGACCCTGCAAACGTCACGATTTACTTTCGGGGTATTGATATAGGAACTCAGTTCCACATAGTGAAACCAATGCCATGACCACACTCGAAAATGCTGCCGCCGTTCTTAAGCTGTTCCAGCGTTTTGGCGTAACGCAGGGCCATCCGGGCCTGACCTTTACCGAGGTGGTTGAGGCGTTGGCTTTGCCGAAAAGTACGGTTTCTCGCCTGCTGGCGACCATGGAAAGTGAAGGATTGCTTGAGCGTGATCCAGAGAGTCGCTGTTTCCAGATTGGTCGTGTGCTGCTCTCCGTTGCTGGGCATTATTTATCGACACCGCTAGTCGATAGTGCTTCGGCCGCCATGGCACGCCTCGCGGCCAGCAGTGGCTGCATGGGATATATCTCGGTGTTGGATGGTGATGATGTACTGGTGATGCGCATGTATCACGGTCGTTTTTTCACGCAGTTAGTGACACCGCCAGGCTCGCGCGTTTCCCTTTCCGGTACCTCGACCGGGCGTGTGCTGCTGGCGCAATTGAGTGATGAAGAGGTGCGTGCGCGTTTTGCCAATAACTGGCAAGCCGCTTCGGTGAACTCTCCGCTCAACCTTGATGCACTCTGTGAAGAATTAGCGGTGATCCGTCGGCAAGGCTGGGCACTGGCGCGCAATGAGACGCTGCCGGGTATCAGTTCGTTAGCGGTTGCGGTCACTAATAAACATCGCGGTGAAAGTGCCGCGCTCTGTCTCTCGTTTCTTTCGCAAGAGGCGGCCCCGGGTTATCCGGAAGCGCTGCTCAGCGAACTGCGCACAACGGCTGCCTTGATGGCCGAAAAATACGGCGCTTAACTATTTTCGATTTAAAGGCGTTTATTCGCGCCACACCAGGGAAATAGCAGGTCTTCGGACCTGCCTATTTCAAAAATCAGGGAACGATTTATAAAAAACGTTAGTGTCCCGCGTGACGGGCATTAAACGTATTCGCGTTTTCTACAGGGTGAAAATACGGGGATAATATGCGTCAACATAATCCAATAAAAAGTTTCGGCGTGGGCTTAATGCTGGTTCTGCTATCCGTAGCGGGGGCCATCATCGGGGTTCAACTTATTACCACCATTGGGGTGACACCCAATACCTCTATTATCGGCGCGCTGTTTGCCATGCTCCTGGCGCGTATTCCTCTGCAATGGTTCCGTCGCTATCGTTCGATCGAAGTGCAGAACCTGGCGCAAACCGCTATCTCCTCAGCCACCTTTGGTGCCGCCAACAGCCTGTTAATGCCAATTGCAGTGCCGTGGGCGTTGGGCGAGCCACAGCTGGTGCTGCCGCTGTTTGTTGGCGTCAGTGCGGCCATGCTGCTGGATGCTTATCTGCTTTACCGTCTGTTTGATACCCGCGTGTTCCCAGCCAGTAATGCATGGCCACCGGGCGTTGCCGCGGCGGAAGCGATTAAAGCGGGCGACAAGGGTGGTCGTCAGGCGTGGTTGCTGGTGGTCGGTATTGTTGGCGGTATCGCCGGCTCTATGCTGAAAATCCCAATGTCTGCTTTTGGCACCGCCTTTATCGGCAACATCTGGGCTCTGAGCATGCTCGGTATTGGTTTCCTGTTACGCGCTTATGCGCAACCGGTTGCGGGTATCGATATCAACGCCTTGTATATCCCACACGGCATGATGGTCGGCGCAGGTTTGGTGGCGCTGATCCAGGTGGTGCAGGTGATTGTCAGCCGTCGTAGCGAGCAGCTCAATGTCAGCCGCAGCGACAGCGAAGTGAAGCGTTCACTCGGATTCGGTACCGTGGGTTACATCGTCATTTCAACGCTGCTGGCGCTGGCGGGCGGGTTGTGGAGCCAGATGGGCCTGCCGATGCTGGTACTGTTTATCGTTTACGCGGCGTTTGCTGCCTTTGTGCATGAGCTGATTGTCGGTATCGCTGCGATGCACTCCGGTTGGTTCCCGGCCTTTGCCGTTGCACTGATTACGCTGATTCTCGGTATTTTGCTTGGTTTCCCGCCGCTGGCGCTGTGCTTACTGTGTGGTTTCACTGCCGCCACCGGGCCGGCCTTTGCGGATATGGGTTACGACCTGAAAGCCGGGTTTATCCTGCGCGGCAACGGTGCGGACATGCAGCAAGAGCTGTGGGGGCGTCGCATTCAGCTGATCGCCGCCATGATTGCGTTCGTGATCTGTATCCCGGTGGTGTGGTACGCGCACAACCTGTTCTTCGCCGAAAACCTGTTGCCGCCAGTGGCGCGTGTCTATGCGAAAACCATTCAGGCCGGTGCAGAACCAGGCATTGCGGGAAGCTTGCTGATGTGGGCGATTCCGGGTGCCATCATCCAGTTTATCGGTGGGCCGAAACGTCAGTTGGGCGTCTTGCTGGCCACCGGTTTGTTAATCAATAACGCCGCTGCGGGTTGGGCGGTGATGGTGGGGATCGCACTGCGTATCCTGATCATTCGCGTATGGGGCGAGCGTGGACGTTCACCGATGGAGGTGATGGCCGCAGGGTTTATTGCGGGCGACGCGCTGTATAGCTTCTTCCATTCACTTTTTGCCAGTAGCACCAAGAAATAACCCAGGGAATTCAATATGAGTTTACAGCAGACACTGCAGGTTTTTGAGTTACTCGATAGCGCCTATGTGGATGGCCAGCAGGTGGTGGATCTCTTTGCCGGCTATCCAGGCGTGACCGCCAGCTTCAAACGCGTCACCGGTCCAAAAGGGCGTACCGATTTCGTGCGCATCGATATTCCCGGTGCGCAGGGCAAGAGCAAAGGTGGCACGGCGCCGACGTTAGGTATTGTCGGTCGTTTGGGCGGCATCGGTGCGCGTCCAACGCGCATTGGTATGGTCTCAGATGCCGATGGTGCCGTGGCTGCAGTGAGTAGTGCACTTAAGCTGGCGCAGATGCAAACCAAAGGGGATGTGTTGGCGGGTGACGTGATCATCACGACGCACATCTGTCCGGATGCCCCAACGCGCCCGCATGAGCCAGTGGACTTCATGGATTCGCCTTGCGATGACATCACCATGAACGATAACGAAGTGATCGACGGCGTCGACGCGATTCTCTCCATCGATACCACCAAAGGTAACCGCATCCTGAATCATAAAGGCTATGCGATTTCGCCGACGGTGAAAGAGGGTTACATCCTGCGCGTGTCAGAAGATCTGCTGCGCATTATGGAGATGACCAGCGGCCAGCCTGCGGTGACCTTCCCGATCACCATCCAAGACATCACGCCATACGGCAACGGTGTGTATCATCTCAACAGCATCCTGCAACCCTCAACCGCGACCGATGTGCCGGTGGTGGGCGTGGCGATCTGCGCCGAGTCAGTGGTGCCGGGTTGTGGTACGGGTGCCAGCCACGAAGTCGATATTGCTGCCACGGTGAAGTTTGCCGTGGAAGTCGCGAAAGAGTTCGGGCGTGAAACCTGTCAGTTCTATGATCAGCAAGAGTACGCGTTGCTGCTATCTTTGTATGGTAGTCTCAGTCACCTGCGCTCGCGGAAGGCCTAAGTATGAAACAGTCCCTGGTTACCTTAACGATTGGTCAGTCCCCGCGTAGCGACATTCTGCCGCTGCTACAGGATCATCTGCCCGCAGAGCAGGTCGCTCACGCTGGCTTACTGGATGGCCTGACACTGGCCGAAGTGGAGCAGTTCTATGCGCCGGATGCCGGTGAGAAGGTGCTGGTCTCACGGATGACCAGCGGCGAGCAAGTGCGCCTCTCGGGACCGAAAGTTGAGCAGGGACTGCAGCGTAAAATTAATGCGCTGGAAGAGCAGGGCTACGACACCATCCTGCTGCTGTGCACCGGTGAATTTGGCAAGCTGAAAACGCAAAAGGCGCTGCTACTGGAGCCGGACCGTATTATTCCGCCGTTGGTCAGTGCCATTGTGCAGGATCATAAGATCGGTATTGTGGTACCGGTGGAAGAGCAGATTGCAGAGCAAGCCAGCAAGTGGCGTAACCTGAACAGTGCGCCTTGCTTTGCCGTCGCCAGCCCCTATCTGGCGCAGCAGAATGACCTGATTGAAGCGGGCTTATCGCTGCAAGAGCAGGGCGCTGATGTGGTGGTGCTCGACTGCATTGGCTACCACCAGAAGCATCGTGATTTCCTGCAGAAAATGTTGGGTATTCCGGTCCTGTTATCGAATGTACTGGTGGCGAAACTGGCGGCTGAATTGATCCTGTGACTGAGGCCGATCACAACTCGCGATTTGCGCCGCTTTTTCGCGTGACAGATCAGCGAGTTCCCTTGTAATCTGCCTGTCACCCTATTGTGCTGTGAGGAAGTAACATGCTCAACGTAAGTGAGTATTTCGACGGAAAAGTAAAATCCATTGGTTTCGACAGCGTAACCATTGGCCGTGCCAGCGTTGGCGTGATGGCTGAAGGTGAGTACACCTTCGGTACAGGACAGCCGGAAGAGATGACGGTGGTGAGTGGCGCGCTGAAAGTGCTGCTGCCAGGTGAGTCTGAGTGGAAATGGTACGAAGCGGGCTCCGTATTCAACGTGCCGGGCCACAGCGAATTCCATCTGCAGGTAGCAGAGCCAACATCTTATTTATGTCGTTATTTAAAAGATTAATTAAAGTGGGGCCGCATAAGCGGCCCTCTACTTTTAGCGCTTCGCTTCGCCGCCTAACGCTTCCACCAGATTACTGATCAACGCGGCCAGTTCGCTGGTCATCAGAATGAAATCGGCATCAAAGCGCTGCGCAAAGTCATCGCGGTCGATATCATCATTCTGTTCACGCAGCGTGTCGCTGAACTTCAGACGCTTAATGGACGCATCGTCCGCAATCACCAGTTGAATACGCTCCTGCCAGTCCAGCGCCAGTTTGGTGACCACTTTACCGGCTTCAATATGGGTGGCGATTTCATCGGAGATCAAATCCTGCTTTTTACAGCGGATCACGCCGCCTTCTTCCAGAATCGCTTTCAACTCCGCTTCATCCATCAAGGCGAAACCGGCTGGCAGTTCGCCAGAGCGCACCCATTCGGTCAGCGTCAACTCAATCGGATTTTCCAGCGTCAGCGGCACTACCGGCAGTGAACCGATGCTTTTGCGCAGCAGCGCTAAGGTGTCTTCTGCTTTTTTGGCGCTGGCGCAATCCACGATGATCAGGTTGTTAACGGTATCGATCCACATGAAAGTCTGGCTAAAACGGCTGAATGCACGTGGCAGCAGGCTATGCAGCACTTCATCTTTCAGCGAGTCTTTCTCGGTTTTTTTTCAGCTTGCGGCTCTGTTCTGCTTCCAGTTTGTCGATCTTGGCTTCCAGCGCCTGTTTGACTACTGGCGAGGGCAAAATCTTCTGCTCGGTGCGTGCGCAAATCACAATCTGACCGTTGATTTCATGCGTCAGCGCTTCACCGCGGTTGCCCATCGGCGACACCCAACCGGTTTTCGCCATATCCTGACTGCCGCACGGCGAAAACGTGAAGGCGTCGAGCTGTTTTTCCAGATCGTCTGCGGACAGCGGGATGTCACGATTCAGACGATAAACCATCATATTTTTAAACCACAACATCGGGATTCCTTACCGTGGGTGCGATCGGGCGCACAAGTCTCAAAGTCAGCGCGCATGATAGCGAAACATCGGATTGGTTTCATTGCCTTTCCCGATTCAGCCTTCTACTGTATCTGTCACCTGAACGAATAATGAGGAATAAATCGTGCGTATTGGGATTGATTTAGGCGGTACCAAGATTGAAGTGATTGCGCTCTCTGATCAGGGGCAAGAGCTGTTTCGCCACCGCGTCAATACCCCGCGCGATGACTACGCAGCCACCGTAAAGGCGATTGTCGATTTAGTCCTGCTGGCAGAAGAGAAAACCGGCGAAAAGGGCACGGTAGGCATCGGCATTCCGGGGACGATCTCGCCCTATACCCAGCGAGTAAAAAATGCCAACTCAACCTGGCTGAATGGTCAGCCGCTGGACAAGGATTTGGCACAGGCGCTGAATCGTGACGTGCGCATTGCCAACGACGCGAATTGTTTAGCGGTTTCTGAAGCGGTGGATGGTGCTGGAGCAGGGCAGCCGCTGGTGTTTGCCGTGATTATTGGAACGGGGTCCGGCGCGGGCGTGGCAATTGGCGGTGAGTCGCGGATTGGTGGCAACGGTAACGCCGGCGAGTGGGGCCATAATCCACTGCCATGGATGGACGAAGACGAGCTACGCCATCGGGCTGAAGTGCCATGCTATTGCGGCTTACAAGGCTGCATTGAAACCTTTGTCTCGGGTACCGGCTTCGCTATCGATTATCAGCGTTTGAGTGGCAAAACCTTGAAAGGGGCGGAGATCATTAAGTTGATTGAGCAGCAGGATCCCGTGGCAGAACTGGCGATGAGCCGCTACGAGATGCGACTGGCGAAATCGCTGGCGCAGGTGGTGAATTTGCTCGATCCCGATGTGATAGTGCTGGGCGGCGGCATGAGCAACAACGACCGTCTTTACCAGACAGTGCCTGCCCTGATGAAGCAGTGGGTATTTGGTCGCGAATGTGAAACGCCAGTGTTGAAAGCGGTTCATGGTGATTCCAGCGGCGTGCGCGGCGCGGCATGGTTATGGCCGCTGAAGGGATAGTGTGAG
>NZ_BBOC01000145.1:0-7123 GCF_001485335.1 Type-D symbiont of Plautia stali
CGGTGTCGCGTACCGTGCACGATTACCTGCTCAATAAGGCCAAGCGGGCTGGTCTGCGCCATCTTTCTGTCCCTTCGCCGGTATACAGGGGGCAATCCCAGGCTTCGGCCGACATGCCGGCCGCATATTCAATGAACCAGCCGGAGCAGGCCAGCATGTACGGCACCAGGACTGCTTCCTCAGGCGTTCTGTGCGGCCTGAGACTCTGCCGGGAAGGCGCTTCCCCCTTCAGGTTGGCACGAATGAGCATGTCAGTGACGTGCATGTGGTGCATAAGCCTGAGCATCTCGCGGCGTTCAGCGCGAAAACGGCGCGCGTCCGTGTCGGCAATGGCGCTGAGCATCCCGGCATCCATCCAGTGCTTGTATCTCAGTAACGTCAGGGCGGTAACTCTTTGCATAATTTTTCCAGAGCGTCAGCACGTCTGGCATAGCGGTAGCGTGAAGTACGCATTTAATTAATCCGGTGTGGACTGAGACTGACAATCCGGAGCTTATCGCTGCCAGTCTTTTCTGCGACGGAAGGGGTTCTGGCTGAGAATTCACATTCACACCTCAATGCAAAGCACAGGATATATTTCCATACCAGCGATGGGGCAGGGTGATGTCTCCGGTAAGTGCTGCAGGTGCGCAAGGGCGGTAAGGCGCATCAGAGTGTAGTCGACCGAGGGGATTACGACAGCCCGGTGAAAAAATTCTGGCAGGGTCAGGTATTCACACTCAGGGGAATGACAGCAGTCACGCCTGACCGTATTACGCTGACGTTGCGTAATTGTATGTGACTTGACTACCCGTTTGCATTTTACTTGCTTGACCTTCGCCAACAAAATGCAACCAGGCTGACAGGCAGTTAAGAGCGATCTGCAGACATTGCTCTCAGCATTTTATGTTAATCAATGGGGAGCAGGTCAATTCTCTAATTACTCTGAAACTGTATCGATAGCCCGGAAGAATGACTCTGAAACAGGCCAGTGCCAAGCCTGTCAGGAGCAGCAACTTAAACAGAAGTCTCTCCCCTCAAAAAAATCATGCTTTCGCATAGTAAGGTTGAGCCACTAAAAACCTGAAAAGCTATCCTCTGATTCAAAAACTAAAGGCACCGGGAATATCAACTGCATTCCGCGAAAGCATTTGTAGCCTGCTTTCTTCCAGTCAAGAAAAAACGTAAGGGGGGAGAGTGAGAAGCGGGGATTAAGTATCACCTATAAACTTAACCTAATAGCAATACCGTTTGAAAAGATAATTTCAAACGGCATTGGCTACCTAATGGTTAGCTTTAGATCTAATCTAATGAAAGATTTAACGACTAATAATATTGCTCTTTGAAACAGAGGAAATATATTCAAGTTTTTTTATGTCTGGATTAAGGGGCTGCCTTTTTACAAGTTGTATTTTTACTGAATCGGCCAAGAAACCTGCGATCCCTACTGAGGCACCTAAAAAGGCTCCAGTAACGCCCGCTGCTAAAAAGGTTGCATAACTAGTTGCAGCAGAATGAAATAATGTACCAATTCCAATTCCAATTCCAATTCCAATTCCAATTTCAAAGTTTGTGGTTAGATCAAACTTAACCGGCAACTTCCACTTTTCGACACTAACATCATTGAGTGCATCTAGCGCTTTTTTTAATCTTGTTAGCGATGGTGCTCGCGCAAACTCTAAATCTTGAACATTTAAAAACTCTTTATAAATTTCATCCAGAAGTTCATGAAGGGCATTGAGTTCGTCTTTTCTTTTATGCTTGAACTCTAAAATATCATTGATATTTACCTCTCCATTAGGCACTGGCAACATATCATGTAAGTCTAATCGCAGGCTAAATGGTCTATTTACATCTTCAACTTCTTGAGCATACTCTGTACCGATTGACTGAACAAACCAGTCAGTAAATTTATCTGTTTGACTGACTTCCCGAAGGATTTTGGTTCGTGTAAAATCAAAAAAATTTAGTATATTTTTAGTGGGGTTGTTTCCCTCCCCTCTGATAAATGGCCTGTCAACCAAATTAAGTTCTAATAGTTCTTTTTCCTTGGGTAAGTTAGTATTTATTTCATTGCAAATTGGTATAACCATCTTATCCCAATATAGGGCAAGATAATTTACTTCAACTTCAGATAACCTTTTCCCAATAGCAAACCCCTGACCTGGTCCATACGAATCTAAAACAAAAGGTGTAGTGATTATTCCTCTTTCGCTGACACTCATATGCAATATATCCAATTTGGATTTACGATTAGATTAATATACCAACAACCCAAAAAAAGAATAATGTTTTATCTACAAAACTAAACTGACATGTTCATTTAATCAACATACTTAGCGTACGTTTACCGGTAAAACGCCTATTCTGCCGAATCAGCAGCGCAGCATGTCTTTTATGGTAGTCTGTACCATCCGCTACTCATGAAGGAAAAAATCATTTAAATGGTACAAAATCTATAAACCAGCTAGAAAGGAAGGGCTTCAACAATATAAGGCTGCTGGCGTATGAGGCTCGCTGGATTTGTTTACAAAAGACGAGTCAGGTGCGGGATTCTGGTCGGAATCGTAAATCGCACATATGACCCTTCCGGCCAGCTACGAACTCGTTGCTTTCTGCCCGGACAAAGATGATCTCTTCTACCGAGAGTGGATAGAAGTCATCCGGCAGTCCTGTCCGCTTTATGCATAGTGATGGTCGTGCAAGACTCGTCAGGAAGCTATTTTATCGGGCTTCTCCAGGAACCCCGTATAAAGCGGAAAAAAGCCGCTGCAAACCTACACAGCGGCTAAGGTAGTCTGTCTTTGAGTAAGCACATTAACTTACATTGCCGGTTCTGGTTTTCCAGCCCCAGGTGCACTGTTCGGAGAGGGCTTGAGAATGGAGTCCACAGCATCGCTAATCACAGTAGGTATTCGCCTAATATCATTGGCAGTCCGGCGACGGTTGCGCGCAAGTTGCAAAGCTTGTCAGGTGCACTCGGCGGCGTGAACCGTGTGAATTTCCAGATGAGTTCAGCCGCCGCCGACCATGGGGCCATGCACCGGTCCATTACGCTGCTTGGAGAAAAAGTCAGGCCATTGCTCGGAGACTGACGCTGCCACTGACTTACAGCGCACTTCCTGATGCTTATTGCTGTGGTGGCACCTGAGGGCGGTCTGCATCAGTTATCGGGGGAGTGGTTTTCTCAGAGGCTTCACCACGGATAACCATCCAGATGCCGGCCGAAGATACTGCCATCCCCAGAGCCATCTGCCACGATAGAGGCTCACCGAACATAGCCCAGGCCCAGACCATGGTTATCGGCGGGCTGAGATACAGTACGGTAGCAACGCGGGTTGCCGAGCTCCGGCGCAGGCAAATCCAGTAAAGCCCGTAGCCGCCGAAGGTAGGCAGAGTCGCGGTCCATATCACGCTGAGCGTGAAACCCATTGTGGGAATGGGAGCCAGGCTTCCCTGGCTGCCCTCAATAAAGGCGAAGGCAAACACCGCGACAAGACACTGAAGCCATAGATTAGGCAGTAACTCCATAGACTCTGAGGCACGGCTGCGTTTCTGCCATAACGTTGCCACTGCAAGCGACAGCATGCCGCCTACGGGTAAACCGTATGCCCATATCGGGGCGTGGCCCAGCCCCAGAACATTGTGGGTCACCCATGATACGCCCAGCAGTCCCGTGAGTAGCCCAAGCCAGACCTGTATGGCCAGCCGTTCGCCAAGAAAGACGGCTGCAAGCAGTGCCATTCCCAGCGGCAGTAGGTCAGCACACAGGGCAGCCAGTCCGGCCGGGACACCGGATGCGATCCCCTGCGTCACGCCGATCATATAACCGACCATCGCCAGCAGGCCGATGCCCGCGTTCTTCAGCAGTATTCTGAAAGGCGTATTCAGTATTTGTCTGTATACAAAAGGTAGCAGGAGAAGGGTTATCACGACATAGCGCCAGAACACGACGAGTAATGCCGGGGCATAACTGATGGAAAAGCGTGCGCCAACAAATCCCGAGCTCCATGAAATCAGCAGCGCCACTTCAAGCAGGGGCAGGGGAACGGCATAAAGCCAGTGAAGGCGTATCGATTTGTCTTTTGAGGATTGGCTAAGTTGGCTCATTCCAAAAGGGTAAGGAAAAGGTGTAATCTGGTAAATCAAAATAATGTGCACGAATGGTTTAAAGGATGTAAATGATGGCAGGAATTCTTCCTATCGAGTTACTACGAACCTTTCATGCTGTTGTGCGAGCCGGCAAGTTCAGCGCGGCCGCCGGGCACCTGCATAAAAGCCCGGCGGCAGTCAGTGTCCACATTCAGCGTCTGGAGGCCGTTGCGGGGGGCCAGTTACTGCAACGGGATAATCAGTCCGTCATCCTGACTGCGCTGGGAAAAAAACTGTTGCGCTCAACCGCAGAGCTCTTACGCACGCACGATAAAATTGTGGCGGATCTTCACGGGCCTGACCTTGAGGGACGTATTACCCTGGGGGTGCCGGATGAATACGCAGAACAGATCATTAAAGAGATTCTGCCTACGTTTACCGCTTCGTGGCCGAACGTGGTAATGGAGCTGAAACTGGGACCCAGCAATGAACTAAAAGAATGGGTTCAGCGTGGAAAACTGAACGCGGCACTGATCGTCCAGCCTAAGGAAGAAGTTTGCCAGAACGCTCAGCTTTTGATGTCTACGACGCCCGTGTGGGTCGGCCCCCTTAACACAGATGTGGCGCTGGAAGATCCGTTGCCTCTTGCCGTCTATGCCGCGCCATGCGTTTATTGTCAGGCGATAACGGAGTCGCTTAAAGCCTCAGGTCGACGTTCACGTATCGTACTGGAAAGTCATTCCAGCCAGGCTGTCAAAGCGTGTGTAGAAGCGGGGCTGGCGGTCAGCCTGATTGATCGTGGAAAGGTTACCGGACGTATGCATATTCTTGAAGGAATGCCAGATGTTCCCGACCATAATATTCTGTTCATCCGCAGCACCTCTTCTTGTGACGATGAGGCCGTGGATCTGCTGGCAAAGGCGCTGCATCAGTCGTTCCGGCTATAGTCATTGATTAAAGACGAACTAACGGTCTAATTTTATCTTTCTGACAACGAGGCAGACAGAAGCTCTGTGACTAGAACCATACTGAAGAAGACAAACTACCGCGACGACTTCCGCTTCTGGCATGAAACTGCCCAATGGCATGGGCGAAAGGGCTGCTGTGAGCGCAGGCTGTGTGAAAACTCATAGCTTTGAGTAGCAAAAAAATATTTTCTTTTGTGTTTTGAGAATGCTGTTTAAGTTGACGAGATAAGCTGTGATTTTATTCGGGTGTCTCAGAGGTTTTTTAGTGCGGGAAAGAGCCTAATATTTTTTCCTGGAGGATAAACGGCCGGAACCGTTAGCCGTATTGTTCCTGAAGCTTAAATATCAATCCTGTAGTACCCCAAATCGATATCATCCTTTTCAGGTTATAAGCCAATATATGTAGACTTATTTCCGTACTGACATTTTTAAATTTCCGCATCAGGAAGTGCGTTGCACCCATCCACATTTTAATTGTCCCAAACGGATGTTCTACCGTTTGCTTTCGCATGACTACCGTTTGAGGAAATGACTCAAGCCTTGCATGCATTTCTTCCATTTCAGCTTCATGAACCCAACGTCGTATACGCCTTGGATCGCGTTTCGATGTAGTGCACCTGGAGCGCTGGCTGCAATCGCGACAGGCAATATGATTAAAGTACAACTGTTGCTCCAGTCCGTCCTCTATTGAGGTAAATCGATTCTGAAGCTCATTGCCCATTGGGCATACATAAACATCTTTTTCCCTGTTATATCTGAACATTGAGCGATTATAGAGTCCCTTACGTTCAGCACCAGAGGTATCTCCTTTTGGCACTAACGCCATGGCTCCGCTATCCAGAACTGTTTTAATATCGCTGCGACTGTAATACCCTTTGTCGGCAAGTACTGTTATGTCCTTCCGGCCAACAGCTTTCTGAGCCAGTGTTGCTACTGAACCAAGTTGCCCATTATCTGTTGTGTTGGTGACTTTATGCGCAACAATCAAGTGATTCTTCGTATCCACAGCTGTCTGAACGTTGTAGCAAACTTGCCGATTCATATTATTTGTTTTCATCAACCGGGAGTCGGAGTCGGTTAAAGAGAGTTGTTTATCTGGCTGTTGTGCGACTGCTTGTTGGATCTCATGAAGCTCACGTAAACGCTTTTTTAGCCAGGCCAGTTTAGTGGCTGTTAACTTTGTGTTTGCATCTGGCTCAGTATTCTTGTCGGCTTCATCCAGCTTGTTTAAATAATAAGTAATACTTTGCTCAACGCGCTCAATATGGTCTTTGGCTTTCTGAGATGTGAAGTTGTTGGGTTTGCTGTTTACTGCTTTAAATTTGCTTCCGTCGATGGCAACAACGACATCAGTGAACATTTGCATTTGCATTTGCCGGCACAGGCCAATAAAGGCCCTACAGGCATTCCTGATACCTTCACCGTTATCTTTTCTGAAGTCTGCAATGGTTTTAAAATCAGGCGTTAATCGTTCAAGTAACCACATCAGTTCAACGTTCCGATGGGCCGCTTTTTCCAGTCTACGGGAGGACTGAATTCGGTTCAGATATCCGTAAATGTACAATTTCAGTAGGGTGGCAGGATGATATCCGGGTCGTCCGGTTCGCTTTGCATCAACTCTTCTGAAACCAAGAGAATCGAGCTTTAGTCCATCAACAAAGATATCAACCACTCTGACGGGGTTATCTTCAGTGACAAAATCATCCAGTGCATCAGGAAGTAATGTCACCTGATGCCTGCCTTGTCCTTGAATGTGATTGGCCATGCCGGTATCCGCGGTATTCATTCGTATGTTTCTAATTTTAATGAAAAAGTCAGTTCGTCGCATGGGTTTATCAAGAATGGTTGATCATATGAAACTATCGCTTAGACCAAAAAGTGATCAGGAGTTTTCACACAGCCTGAGCGATCAGCAGACATTCACAATTATTCTGCTTTAGCACAGCGGTGTGACGTCGCCACCGGTCGCTGAGTCTGCGTCGGGCTCCGTCCGCATCCAGATGGCCTGACGGGTGAGCCAGAACCCGGGGGAGTGATAAACGATACCCAGCTGTTCTGCCAGCGTCTGCGTCACCGGCAGACGA
>NZ_BBOC01000146.1:0-6628 GCF_001485335.1 Type-D symbiont of Plautia stali
CCTGGCGAAATCGGTTACCGTTGAATAATCAGTAAAAAGAGCGGGTCTGCAATGGGCCCGCTTGCTTTTTAAACGATGTCATATAACTGTCATATTTTGTACATTTCACTGTCATCAAACTGTCCTATTTTCCCTCCAGCAGCAATCACTGACTCCAACTAAAATGGCATTGAGCCTGATTTTTTTAAATCCCCTGGAGGGAACATGACACTGATGCGTACATCCGTAGCCCGAATCCTCGCCGCCACCTTCGCAGTAAGCGCGGTATCTGCTTTTGCAGCCACCGATCTGACTGGCGCTGGCGGTACATTCCCGGCACCGGTTTATGCCAAGTGGGCAGCAGAATACCAGCAAGCCACCGGTAGCAAAATCAACTATCAGGGTATTGGTTCTTCAGGCGGCGTGAAGCAAATCATCGCTAAAACCGTTGATTTCGGTGCGTCAGATGCGCCGTTGACTGATGCCGATCTGGACAAAAATGGTCTGTTCCAGTTCCCTACCGTTATCGGTGGTGTGGTACTGGCCGTTAACATCCCAGGCGTGAAATCAGGTGAATTGACCCTCGACGGCAAAACCGTCGGTGACATCTACCTGGGCAACATCAAAAAGTGGAACGACCCGGCGATCACTAAACTGAACCCAGGCGTGAAACTGCCAGACACTAACATCAACGTGGTTCGTCGTGCTGATGGTTCAGGTACTTCTTTCGTGTTTACCAGCTACCTGTCTAAAGTGAACGCAGACTGGAACAGCAAAATTGGTAAAGGCAACACCGTTAACTGGCCTACCGGTCTGGGCGGCAAAGGTAACGATGGCGTTGCCGCCTTCGTACAGCGTCTGCCGGGTTCAATTGGCTACGTTGAGTATGCTTACGCGAAGCAAAACAACCTGACTTATACCAAACTGATGGATGCAGATGGCAAGCCAGTTTCGCCAAGCGAAACCAGCTTCTCTAACTCTGCTAAAGGCGCAGACTGGAGCAAATCTTTCGCTCAAGACCTGACCTTCCAGAAAGGTGCAGATGCATGGCCAATCTCTTCTACTACCTTCATCCTGATCTACAAAGAGCAGGCTGATGCGGCTAAAGGTGCTGAAGTGATGAAGTTCTTCGACTGGGCTTACAAAGGTGGCAGCAAAACTGCAACCTCACTGGATTACGCTGCGCTGCCAGAAAGCGTGGCTAACCAGATTCGTACTGCCTGGAAAGCGAACATCAAAGACAGCGCCGGCAAAGCGATTTACAAGTAAGCGAATGACCCGGTCAGCCCACCTGGCTGACCCACCCCGATGGGCGGCATTTTATGCCGCCCTGAACTTCCTCTGAGAACCGAGAAACTTATGGCTGCCACTAAGCCGACGTTCAAAGCCCCAGGTAAACAAGGTGACATGATTTTTGGCGCGCTGGTGAAACTTTCCGCGCTTATCGTGTTGTTGTTGATGGGTGGCATTATCGTCTCCCTGATTTTCTCCTCTTGGCCAAGCATCCAGAAATTTGGTTTTTCCTTCTTATGGACCAAAACCTGGGATGCGCCAAATGAACAATTTGGTGCGCTGGTACCGATTTACGGCACCCTCGTCACCTCACTTATTGCCCTGATCATCGCTGTGCCGGTGAGCTTCGGTATTGCGCTGTTCCTGACGGAACTGGCGCCCAACTGGTTACGTCGCCCGCTGGGCACGGCAATTGAGCTGCTGGCCGCGATCCCCAGTATCGTTTACGGCATGTGGGGCCTGTTTATCTTCGCCCCGCTGTTCGCTGAGTACTTCCAGACACCGGTCGGCAACATCATGTCGAACATTCCGTTTGTGGGTGCCCTGTTCTCAGGCCCGGCATTCGGTATCGGTATCCTGGCCGCCGGCGTGATCCTCGCCATCATGATCATTCCGTACATTGCATCGGTGATGCGTGATGTGTTTGAGCAGACGCCGGTGATGATGAAAGAGTCCGCCTACGGCATTGGTTGCACTACGTGGGAAGTGATCTGGCGCATCGTGCTGCCGTTCACCAAAAACGGGGTCATCGGTGGTGTGATGCTTGGCTTAGGTCGTGCACTGGGTGAAACCATGGCCGTAACCTTTATCATCGGTAACACTTACCAGCTCGACAGCGCCTCGCTGTTTATGCCGGGCAACAGTATTACCTCCGCGCTGGCGAACGAGTTTGCAGAAGCCGAATCGGGCGTTCACGTAGCGGCACTGATGGAACTGGGTCTGATCCTGTTCGTGATTACCTTTATCGTGCTGGCGATCTCCAAACTGATGATCCTGCGTCTGGCGAAGAGTGAAGGAGCCCGTTCATGACCGCTATCGAAATGCACGCACGTGCTGAGCTGGAAGCGTCGCGTCGTAAAATGCAGGCGCGACGCAGCGCCAAGAATAAAGTTGCCCTGACGTTATCCATGCTGACCATGGCCTTCGGCCTGTTCTGGCTGATTTGGATTTTGTTCACTACCGTCACCAAAGGTATTGATGGCCTGAGCTGGTCGTTATTTACAGAATCAACGCCGCCACCGAACACCGCAGGCGGTGGTTTAGCCAACGCCCTGGCCGGCAGTGGATTACTGATTCTGTGGTCAACGGTGATTGGTACGCCGCTGGGGATCATGGCAGGCATCTATCTGGCTGAATATGGCCGCAAGCACTGGTTAGCGGAAGTGATTCGCTTCATCAACGACATCCTGTTGTCAGCGCCCTCGATTGTGGTCGGTTTGTTCGTTTACACCATCGTGGTTGCGCAGATGCAGCACTTCTCTGGCTGGGCGGGCGTAGTGGCACTGGCACTTTTGCAGATTCCAATCGTTATCCGTACGTCAGAAAACATGCTGCGTCTGGTGCCAGACAGCATGCGTGAAGCGGCTTATGCGCTGGGTACGCCAAAGTGGAAGATGATTTCCGCCATCACGCTGAAAGCCTCGGTATCCGGCATCATTACCGGTGTCCTGCTGGCCGTCGCGCGTATTGCGGGTGAAACGGCACCGCTGCTGTTTACCGCGCTGTCGAACCAGTTCTGGAGCACCGACATGATGCAGCCCATCGCGAACTTGCCGGTGACCATCTTCAAATTCGCCATGAGCCCGTTTGCCGAATGGCAAAGTCTGGCGTGGGCGGGTGTGTTGATTATCACCCTGTGCGTGCTGCTGCTGAACATTGTCGCGCGTGTTGTTTTCGCCAAGGGCAAACATTAATTCCCCGGCGCGGCTTCGGCGGCGCTGCACAAGAGAGATGAGCAATGAGTATGGCAACGACTTCTGCCGGTAAAATTCAGGTTCGCAATCTGAACTTCTATTACGGTAAGTTTCACGCTCTGAAGAACATTAACCTGGATATCGCGAAGAACCAGGTCACCGCCTTCATCGGACCGTCAGGCTGTGGTAAATCCACCCTGCTGCGCACCTTCAACAAGATGTACTCGCTCTATCCTGAGCAGCGTGCGGAAGGTGACATTCTGTTGGATGGCGACAACATTCTGGCCTCCAGTCAGGACATCGCCCTGCTGCGCGCACGCGTGGGCATGGTGTTCCAGAAGCCAACACCGTTCCCGATGTCGATTTATGACAACATCGCCTTCGGTGTGCGTCTGTTTGAAAAACTGTCACGTGCCGATATGGACGAACGCGTGCAGTGGGCGCTGACCAAAGCCGCGCTGTGGAATGAAACCAAAGACAAGCTGCATCAGAGCGGTTACAGTCTCTCCGGCGGCCAGCAGCAGCGCCTGTGTATTGCACGCGGCATCGCGATTCGCCCGGAAGTGCTGTTGCTGGATGAGCCATGCTCGGCACTCGACCCGATCTCTACCGGTCGTATTGAAGAGCTGATCACTGAGCTGAAGCAGGATTACACTGTGGTGATCGTGACGCACAACATGCAGCAAGCCGCGCGTTGTTCTGACCATACCGCTTTCATGTATCTGGGCGAACTGATTGAGTTCAGCGACACCGATACACTGTTTACCAAGCCCGCACAGAAGCAGACCGAAGATTACATCACCGGTCGTTACGGCTGATTCAGGAGACGCACATGGACAATTTGAATCTGAACAAACACATCTCCGGTCAGTTCAACGCGGAGCTGGAACACATTCGCACTCAGGTGATGATCATGGGTGGCATGGTGGAGCAGCAGCTCACCGATGCCATTACCGCGATGCACAATCAGGATGGCGAGCTGGCACGTCGCGTGATCGACGGTGACCAGAAGGTCAACATGATGGAAGTGGAGATTGATGAAGCCTGCGTGCGCATCATCGCCAAACGCCAGCCTACCGCCAGCGATTTGCGCCTGGTGATGGCGATCATCAAGACCATCTCTGAGCTGGAGCGTATTGGTGACGTGGCTGAAAAAATCAGCCGCACGGCGCTGGAGAAGTTCAGCCAGCAGCACCTGCCGTTGCTGGTCAGCCTGGAATCTCTGGGCCGCCACACCGTGCAAATGCTGCACGACGTGCTGGATGCGTTTGCGCGTATGGATCTGAATGAAGCCATTAAGATCTACCGCGAAGACAAGAAAGTGGATAAAGAGTATGAAGGCATCGTGCGCCAGCTGATGACCTACATGATGGAAGATCCACGCACCATCCCCAGCGTACTGACTGCCCTGTTCTGCGCCCGTGCGATTGAGCGTATCGGCGACCGCTGCCAGAATATCTGCGAAATTATCTTCTATTTCGTGAAAGGTCAGGATTTCCGTCACGTGGGCGGCGACAAGCTGGATGAACTGCTGTCAGGCGACGACGGCAGCAACAAACCCTCTTAATTGCCGTTTCGGCTGCCTGTTGCCACTGTGGCACACAGGCAGCTATCTTCATTTCTGATTGGTCTCCGCGATTTCCTCTCTTTATACTTGGCGCACTTTTTTCTGCCAGGTGCTGTTACATGTCTTCCGCAAAACCAAAAAAAATGCCGTCACACCGGCTAAAGCGATGCTGGCCGCTATCAGTGGCTACGCGATGGACGGATTTGATCTGCTTATTCTGGGCTTTATGTTACCGGCGATCAGCGTCTCGCTGGCGCTCGATCCTTCTCAGGCCGGTTCGCTGGTCACCTGGACGCTGATCGGCGCAGTGATTGGCGGCATTGTGTTTGGCCACCTCAGCGATCGCTATGGCCGCATTCGCATCCTCACCGTCACGATTCTGATGTTCTCCGTGTTTACCGGGTTGTGTGCGGTGGCGCAGGGGTACTGGGATTTACTGGCTTACCGCACGCTGGCGGGCGTGGGCTTGGGCGGTGAATTTGGTATCGGCATGGCTTTGATTGCCGAAGCCTGGCCGAAAGAGAAACGCAATCGCGCCTCCGCTTGGGTGGGCATTGGCTGGCAGCTCGGCGTGTTGCTGGCGGCGTTTATCACTCCGCCGCTGTTAAGCGTGATTGGCTGGCGCGGCATGTTCCTGGTGGGTTTGCTGCCTGCACTGGTGTCATTTGTGATTCGTCGCAGTATGGGCGAGCCTGAGGGCTTTACTCAACACGTAGAGAAAACCCCACAGCTGTCGTTTGCTGCGCGCATCAAACTGCTGTTTGCCGATCGCGCCACCAGCAAAGCCAGCCTCGGCATCTTTATTCTCTGCTCGGTGCAAAACTTTGGTTATTACGGCTTGATGATTTGGATGCCAAGCTATCTGTCATCCAGCTTTGGCTTCAGTCTGACCAAATCGGGTCTCTGGACAGCTGTCACCGTGGTCGGCATGACCTTTGGTATCTGGCTGTTTGGCGTGCTGGCCGATCGTTTTGCGCGCTGGAAAATTTTCCTGCTGTATCAGTTTGGTGCGGTGGCCATGGTGGTGGTGTATGCGCAACTGCGTGACCCGACGGTGATGCTGTTTACCGGGGCCATTATGGGGATGTTTGTGAATGGCATGATTGGCGGCTACGGTGCCCTGATCTCTGACACCTTCCCGCCACAGGCACGCGCCACCGCGCAGAACGTTTTGTTCAATCTGGGACGTGGTGTGGGTGGCTTTGGCCCGTTAGTCATCGGCTTGCTGGCGGCAAAAATCTCGTTTACTGCGGCCATCACGCTGCTGGCGCTGATTTATCTGCTGGATATTGTCGCCACACTGTTCCTGTTGCCGAAGAAGCAGAGTAACGAGGATTCGCTGGGCGCGATTGGTTAAAATTTGCTGGTGCGCATGAAGGTGCACCCTACGAAAAACCGCATCGCGGTTTACACCAAATCCCACCCTCTGGCGCGCCACAGATCTGGCAATTGCGCCATATCATCGAAGCGCGTCACCAGCGGGTGGTCCAGTTCAGGATTGTGCGCATCAGCGCAGTAATAAAACACCGGAATACCCGCCGCAATGCCGGCTCGCGCGCCCGCTTCTGAATCATCCACCAGAATGCATTTCTCAATCGGCACCTGCATCTGTTCCGCGGCGTGGTACATCAATTCCGGATCGGGCTTCCAGTGATTGATGTCATAACCGCTATACAGGCGGCCATCGAGATACGGCAGCATGCCGGTTAAACCCAGTGAATGCTGCATCTTTTTCACCGTGCCGTTCGACACCACGCACATCGGCACTTTTACCTGCTCAATCAGCGGTTTTGCCCCAGCAATCGGCTGTAAATCGAGGTCAAACAGTCGCGCCACTTCAGCGCGATAAGCGGTTTCAAACTCGTCGATCGGCACC
>NZ_BBOC01000147.1:0-6616 GCF_001485335.1 Type-D symbiont of Plautia stali
TTGACTCAGCATGAGTTTTCCCTTAATAAAGTAGATATTCAGGCTTGTCGCGGAAAACACCATCCAGAGCGAGCCCCATCAGCAAACGAATTCACAGCTCATTTTCCGCTGGCCAGGGAGATTTTTGAAACAATTTTCATCAACAGTCTTGGTGCATCAACTTCTCAAAGAGTATTACGTTACCCTTATCCCAGCGGTGGTGCGCTTTATTCAGGTCAGGCAATAGTCTTTATCAATAATGTGGAGGGTTACAAAAAGGGCTCATATCATTACCTTCCAATATCTAATCAGTTTGAAAAGTTAGACAGCCTTTGTGAATCTATCGTTAATGATGCCCTTTTTATCAGAAACGACCACAATCTTAAAAATTACGACTTTTTTATTTTATACGGTTCTCTTATCGATAAACACTTATGTAAATACGGCTATCGCGGTTACAGGCTGGCAATTCTCGAAATTGGCTCTATGTACAGGAATACAGAGCTCGAACTTCAACGCCTTAACCTTGGCAGTACAATTTGGGGAGGATTTCAGGATGAGGCACTTTCGGTTGCGCTCGGTATTGATCCCCGTGTGGTGATTCCTGTTATTTGCCAGATAGTTGGGAGATAAGCATGCTGGGACCTAAAATTAACAGAGTAACTGTCGATTTGCCAGCAAATCTCGTTTTCCCCAAAATGATCAGAGCCCATTTGGAAATGGGAACTACGAGTTGTGCAACTGGCTACGATCGCAATATTTTAAAGCGTTCACTGGGTGAGGCGCTTGAAAGACATATATCTTTTTCTGATGCTGATACCGGAGGTCCGGACTTAACCCTTTCTGAAATGGACCCGTTTATAGCAGAGTGGTTTCAGAGATATTGTCGCATGAATATCGGCGAATACCCTTCACTTTCACACAGATTCACCACAACAGAAGTGACAGATCTCTCTACAGAAAAAAAATACTTCGCTCCACTGATCGCATTTAACCTTGGTAAGAGTCAGGACGAAGAGATTTTTGGATACAGAGACAGTTCCGGAACTGCTTTACATCAGTCACATACAATGGCTTTTACAGGTAGCAGAGATGAATTTTGTGAGAGGCAGTCTCTGACGTTGTTCTGGTATTTTGGACACTGCCTTTCAAGCATTGAACTTTCAAAAAAAAACTGACTTATGAAGTTCAAAAGCTCGGCTTTGTTGGATCACTTCTTGACACAGGGAGTATTTTCCTGTTCGATATTTCCTATTTCAATCCGGTAAGGACTATCCTGAGCGTATACGTTTCAGATTCTGGAAAGGTCAGATTTGCTGCTGGAGCATCAGGAAATGAGGACATTAATGAAGCAGTAAGTAAAGCTTTGCTGGAAATGTATCAGACCTTCGTATTAATGACAAACATCACGGATAAAAGAGCAACAAATATTATTGATGTACGTGACCCTCTGATCGGTGGATTCCTGTCGCATAACACCCAGAACACTGTGGATAAGTTTTTGTCAATTAACCATAATAGCAGAGTTTGCCCAGATTCTTTTTATAAGGCCGCATCATTTGAAAAGGAATTCATTCATGAACCTGTTTTTCTCCATCAGAAAGAGATTATTTTCACGAACAAAAAACTTTATTTCTGTGTAATGAAAAGCATCTACGGCTTCAAGAATATGAGCTTAAATGACAAGTATGTTCATCAGAACCTTGCCGCCGCGCGACATTACGGATACAACATACAGGTTAACTCAGGACCGGTACCTTTCGCGTAAAAAATGATGTCTTAAGCTTGTTCAAGGATGCAGGCTCACGAACGCCCTAACAAATAAGTTCACTTTTTATTTATCCTGATATTAACTAGTGGATTCAAGTTTATGGGCCATTTTTTTGCCTATGAAATTATACATCGCGGACAACTTCTGCTGAGCAAATCCATCGCCCATTTACTCAGGCGGTGTCAACTGGCGATACCTAAGAATATTGGAATACAACTTTCATGTATCCGACACTGAACACGCTTTGTCCCGCTAGGGTATTTTGCCAATGAAGTATGTGAGCACCGGATAGAGGATTGGGCCCTAAATTTTTTATAATGGATTAACCATGAATAAATTCGACTTGCTTTTAAGCCCGCTTCACCCGTTTCTGAGCCTCGTTGTTATAAGAATTTACCTTGGCTATTTCGATAATGCTTCTCTATTTACGGAAAACCTGGGATCGGCAGGGATTTTCAGTTACGTATTTATTTTTATAATTCTGACCATAACAGGACGGGGTTGATTTATTTCTTTTTTTCTGTCTGCTTTTTATAAAAGAACGAAAAATTTATAATTATTCAAGTGTCAAAGTCTGTATTACAGCGACTTTAATATTTTTCTTACCTATAATTCTTTTTATTTTATATTTACTTGGTAATTTCTCTCGAATAGATATCCGGTTTATGGGCCGTTAACGGGATGGTCTTTTTTACTCGCAGGACTTCTCTTAGTTTTTTGATGAACTACCTGCTCCTCAGGAAAAACGTACGCATTGCTCAGATCTACCAGAAACGAAAATCCCAATTAAAAATAGCATGGCTGTTCTACGCCGGTAGCCCACTTGTCATACTGTCCGTCATTGTGATCTTCTCTTCATTCTGCCTTTTGATCATTATTGGACTCCGTTTGGGAAACGGAAAATATTGTACGTTAAGATTGTTTTTTGGTAAGCGTCTCATCCAGACCGTCTTTTATTTTTTCCGCGTTTCCTACCATGGACACTTTCGCGAACATGGATACTACCGTGGACAGAAACACGCCTTACACCAGTAGACCTTGGATTTTCACAGCATTGAGCCTGCGATTTAATGAGGGGATGACTTATCGTGAAATCGCAAAGCAACTCAATATCAGTACTTCCGCTACATATAAAATGTTTACGCGTTTTCGCCGAACCGGCATTAACTGGCCATTGCCGGAGGAATACACGCCTGAGACTCTGGAAGAAGAGCTCTACGCCTTTAATCTTGAGACAAATCTGCCGGTAAAAAAACGCCGTCCGGACTGGCCTCTGGAGTTCAAAATCCGCATGGCGGATTTAACCCTGCAGCCGGGGGCCTGTGTGGCACAAATTGCTCGTGAGCATGGCATTAATGATAACCTGCTCTTCAACTGGCGGAACCTGCATCGTCAGGGACTGCTGGACCCTGCCAGCAGGGCCACTCTCATCCCGGTCGCCATGGAGCCGTTTTCACCGCCACCCAGGCACAACGGGGCCGTATCAGCAGAAACGACACCGGTCATCAGCTGTAAGCTGACACTGCCGGGCGGCAGCCTGAGCCTGACCGGGCCACTGACGCCGGAGCTGCTTCGTGTTCTGGTCAGCGAACTCATGGAGGGTGAGGCATGATTATCTTTCCGGCTGCCTCACGCATCTGGCTGGTCGCCGGCGTGACGGATATGCGCTGCAGCTTCAACGGGCTGGCAGCGAAAGTGCAGAACACGCTGCGAACGGACCCGTTCAGCGGGCACCTGTTTATCTTCCGCGGCCGGCGGGGTGACATGATAAAGGTGCTGTGGGCCGACAGGGACGGTCTGTGTCTGTTCACCAAGCGGCTGGAGCGGGGTCGCTTCGTGTGGCCGGTGACCCGCGACGGTAAAGTCCATCTGACACCAGCGCAGCTGGGCATGCTGCTGGAGGGCATTAACTGCAAACATCCGCAGCGGACGGAACGCCCTGGTCTCCGCATCTGAACCGGAGTAATGAGGAGGCATGGAACGCTCACTCTCCGATGAAAATGCCCGGCTCCGGGCGCTGCTGGACACCCAGCAGCACACCATCCGCCAGATGGCGGAGTATAACTGTCAGCGCCAGTGATATAAGACATTAATTCACCATTCGGGTTGTCCGCTCTACCCGTCATGCGGTTTCCTTAAGGTTCCCACACCGAAAAGGATTCCAGCATGCTGAGCAGAGAGGACTTTTTCATGATAAAGCAAATGCGCCAACAGGGTGCTTACATTATCGATATCGCCACACAGGTCGGATGTTCCGAAAGAACCGTCAGGCGATATCTCAAATACCCTGAGCCCCCGGCCCGTAAAACACGCCATAAAATGGCAAAACTCAAGCCGTTCATGGATTACATCGACATGCGGCTGGCGGAAAACGTCTGGAACAGCGAGGTCATTCTCGCCGAAATTAGGACGATGGGGTATACCGGCGGGCGCTCTATGCTGCGCTATTACATCCAGCCCAAACGTAAAATGCGGCCCTCAAAGAAAACCGTGCGCTTCGAAACTCAGCCCGGTTACCAGCTGCAGCACGACTGGGGAGAAGTGGAAGTCGACGTGGCCGGGCAGCGATGCAAGGTGAACTTCGCCGTCAATACGCTGGGGTTCTCCCGCCGCTTCCACGTCTTTGCCGCGCCGAAGCAGGACGCTGAGCACACGTACTAGTCGCTGATGCGCGCCTTCCGCTACTTTGGCGGCAGCGTGTAAACCGTGCTTGTCGATAACCATAAAGCCGCCGTGCTGAAAAACAGTAACGCCAACGTGGTGTTCAACGCCGGCTTCCTGTTCCCTTCAGGTGAAAAAAAGGCACAGCTTTCGCTGTGGCCGGTCAGTGAAGCCGGATAAACCGGTTCAGGTTGGTGTTATGCACGAATACTGCCGTAATGTGCTGCGCCGGACGCATGCATCGCAGCCGTTTCTGGCGTCACCAGATACATTCGGGCCCCTTCTGTGGCCTCTGACTGGCGCAGTTCCTCTGCCGGGTAAGGACCGCTGTCAACGTGCTCACCCCGGTCAAAGCAGTTGTAGCCTGACGTGCCGGCTTCCGGTGAAATCCAGTAGTGACGGATTTCACAGTCAAACAGCTGCGACATCTCGCCCATCACCTCGCCTGAAGGCGGAAACCTGGGAGATCTAAAGCTCAGTGTCAGTGAGCTGACTTCATCTCGATTCCAGATAGCCTGATGGCCAGCCGGAAACTCCATACCAAAAAGTTGCATATAAAGTTCGGACGTCGTGTTGAGCCCGGTGAAGAGGCCACTTTCGCCATTCAGCTCAGTGGCCAGACGTGACGGCATCACCATCAGCATGTCGCAGGGGCAGGTTGCCTCCGGCATGATGCTTAGCCATTCCCAGCGCTCCTGCGGGTCGAAGTGACCGCCGGCGCCGGCAACGCCAAACCAGTCGGCATAGTGCACGGCCATCAACTGCGCCATTATCTGCCGCGCTGAAAGGGGAACAGCTTCCCACTTCAGCGCATCGATGCCGGACTGCAGCCAGATTTTTTCCATGCGAGAAACCGTTTTAGTGTCGATCCATGCATCCTGCTCCAGCAGCTCAATGAAGTGCTGGAAAGCCTGGTTGGGTGAGGTCTGCGCACCCGCGCCATATGCGGTAAGCATTGGGTAAGGCGTGTATTCCACCGCCCTGACGGGCTTCAGTATGCCGGCACAGCCGGCCAGAAACAGCTTTGTAGCCTGCCGTATGGCCTGCCGGTAAAGCGGTTTTTCCGTGCCGGCAATCCAAGGCTGCATCACATCGAGGCAGACCGATTTGGCGGTGATTTCCAGACGGTTATGGCACCATGAAAACATTGTGAAACTCCTCTTGTCGGTTAAAACGATAAGAGGGCATCCCCCTGAGGAAGATGCCCTCAGGGGGATGATGGCGGCCGCAACCGCCGGTTTAGTTATGCCGCCTGTTCGGTATTCCGGTTCAGGGGCTCAAGTAAGTATTCCGAGGCCTCTCGGGCGAAACGACAGGCCCGGAAAATTGCTCGTTTGTCTTCACGTAGTGCTCTCAGCCAGCCGGCGAGGTAACTTTCGTGCTGCACGTCGCCGGTGATACCCAGCTGCGCACAGAGAAAGGCACTGCCGGTTTCCGCTATCAGCTCTTCGAAGGCGTATACCGGGTCACCAAACTGCCGCGATGAAGAGGTGATCCCTTCCCGGTTGAGTCGGCTCCCGTGACCAGTGGCATGCACCAGCTCGTGCAGCAGCGTGGACCAGTAATCCGCCTCCGTGAGGAACTGCGGCGCCGTAGGCATCACGATGCGGTCTGCGCCGGGGCGATAATACGCCCGGTCCTGCCGGCGATGATCACACCCGACGCCGGTTGCGCTGAGTATCAGTTGCACCTGCTTCAGCTGAACTGCGCTTAGATCAGAGTGCTGCCCCGTCCGTGCAGTATGAGTAACCTTTCCGGCAACAGATTCAGGCAACCCTTCACACTGATGAACACTGAACAGCTGCAGTTGTTTGATCATGGCCAGTTTCTCCATAACAGGTTCACCGTCCCTGAACAGCAGGTTATCGCTGCTGTCCCGGGCCTGTTTCTCAAATGGTTTGTAAATGATGGCGAGCGCGCTGGTTTCGCCCTTTCTGACATACCCGCCGGCGTCTTTCGCCTGCCGGAAGGTAATCCAGCGGTCGGAGGCGTAACCGTGCTCTTCAGCAGCCATCCACAACAGCGGAACATTGATACCACTGTAGGCACGGCCGGTGACGGCATTCACCGGCAAACTGCTGCCGTGCACGCCTTCAGCCGAACGCCATGGCCGCCGCCAGGGCGGCACGCCGTTCTCCAGCGCAACAATGATTTTGTCTGTGACTTGCTGGTACAGGTCGGGAGTGTTAAGTTCTGCCGCTTTAC
>NZ_BBOC01000148.1:0-5710 GCF_001485335.1 Type-D symbiont of Plautia stali
TACGGCGCAGCGTACCGCTTCCACCTCAGCATTGCCCTGACGGTGAATAGCGCGTGCCAGCAGATGCCCCGCCAGCCAGGCACTTTGACTGTCCACCGAGGGTGACACGGACTCGCCAAAACGCTGGCGATAGCAGCGCAGAAATTCGCGATTAGCGGGTGTATTTATGGACTGGAACCAACTCGCCGAGACCAGATACCCCTCCAGCGCCTCTGCGCCAATCATTGCCACTTCGGGTTCGCATAATGTCAGGCTAAGTTTCAGTACCTCGTTCATCCAGGGCTGTTGCAGACTGGCTTGATGCCAGGCACGATAAAAGCTGTAGGCACTTTTGCCCACCATGGTATTAAGCAGTACTTTGGGTCGACGGATGATGATATCTGCAATCAGCTCATCAACGTTCTCTTCGCCCAGCGGTAACAGTTTGCTCTCCAGCACGTTCCCGCCAGCAGGGATCACCACTTCGCGTGTGATACGATCCATTTCCCACGACCAGACGTAATTCGAACCCACGTGATACATCTCCACGTCCTGCTGCTGCAACAGCCAGCGCAGCAGGGGCAACATGTGCTGATTCGGCGCTGCGCCGAGATAAATCACACTGTTGCTGCTTTCAAATCCTTCATAGCGCGCAGAATGCCATAGCAGGGCATTCGCGCCCTCCACCAACGGCAGAATGGTTTTACGCGCCGCAGAGGTGTAACAGCCGATCAGATGGCGCACACCGTGGCGATACAACAGGTCATGACAGTCCTGGTAATATTTATCCAGCGAACCGCCGGGATCGCGCACGATGGGCGCGAGGGTGAAGTCATAAAGCGGATTAGCGTTAATCTCCTCAATAGCCAACAAAATACCGTTAAGCATTTCGCGGCCAATCACCGCGTAATCGCCGGAAACGGAATAGAGGATGCCAACGGGAATGACATGTTCTTGTGCTGACGCTGAGGTTGCCGTCATGGTTGCTCCAAATCTTCCAGGTAACGTTGGGCGGCCATAAAGCCGCCCTTGTGGTGGCTCAAGCGGGCCTACAAAACTAACGCATTCACCAGCGCGGTGTAATAGTGGGGTTGGCGCATTAACACCAGATCTTTACGTCTTACCACATGATTAGGATAAGCGGTATCTGGCGAGCCGGTGGTGATATCCAACACCGCTAAACCCTGAGCGCCAAATGCCTTGATCTCCGTACGAGGGAAAGCAAAGGTATCCGGGCCAAACACGCCGCTGAGACCGAAACTCTCTCCCTTTGCAGGAGGCCAGTTGGCAAAGGCCAGCCACACGTTATTCTCTCCCGCACGAACGCGCGGCAACAGCCAGTGATAAGGATCGGCTCCGCGTGGGATCGGCCAGGCATGGGGAATTGCCGTGCCCGCGTGCGCCATTGGCGTTGGCGTGTTGATTTGTGCGGGGCAGGCGATGATATCGCAGCCTTCCAGCGCCAGGATGCGTGCAGCTTCAGGTACCAGCAAATCTTCCCCAATAAGAATACCGACACGGCCACAGGGGAGATCGCAGGTCACCCACTGATTACCCGCACTGGCCCATTGCTGGTCTGCTTCACTCAGATGGATCTGACGATAATGTGCGCTTACGCCTGCACTACTCACTAATAGCGCGCTGTTGTAAAAGTGATTATTGTCCCGTTCGACCAGGCCCGCCAGCAAGGCGATATCCAGCTCAATGGCGAGTTTAATCAACTGCTGAACAGGCGCATCGTTCAGGGTCAGCGCATTGCTCTGGCCTGCACCGCCGCTCAACGCGCGCTCCGGTAGCACCAGCAATTCCGCTCCACGAGATTTTGCCTGTTCTGCCCAATGGCGAATCAATTGCAGATTCGCCGTGACGTCATTTTCGGGTCTGAACTGCGCGACAGCCACCCGGGAATCTTTGGCTGCAGGCAACGGATCGCGTCCGTACAGGCCGAAGAAATCCTGAGGATTCCACATAAAGGTTTGTGTCATCAGCCGTTGATACAGCTCCGGACGACGCTTCTGTAGTGTCTTATTCACGCTGGGCACATGAAGTTCTGCGCAGAGTATCTGATCGCCACTGTCACCACTCGCCAGTAAGCCGCCATCACTGTCCACAATGCAGCTGCCGCCGCTAAATTGCACGCCACGCTCCCAACCCCAACGGTTGCTCTCGATCAGCGCACAGCCATTCTCCCAGCCGCGCGTCAGCCAGTAAGGGGCGGGAGTGCGTTCGGCCAACCAGTTACTGATATGGCAGATAATGTGTGCACCACCCAGCGCCGCGAGGCGAGCGGTTTCGATAAAGTGGATATCCATGCAAATCAACAAAGCAATATTGCCGATTTCGGTGTTAAACACCTGATGGCCCACATCACCATTGGCGGCCCATTTCGGTTCGGAAATGTAGGGGTGTGTCTTACGATGCACCCCAATTAATCCTTGTGGGCCAACCAGCACTGCGCTGTTGTAGTAAATATTTGTGACGGCGTCACGTTCTGGCATGCCAAATACCAGATAGCAGTGATATTCGCGGGCAATGGCCGCAAAGGCCTGGCTGGCGGGGCCATCTGCGGTTTCCACAAAGGGAGCGACTTCGTCACGGCCTTGCCAGCAATAGCCGGTGGTGGCCATTTCAGGCATCACGATCAAACGTGCGCCGTCACGAGCTGCGTCCGTGGCTAATTGGAGCAGACGCGCCACGTTTTCATCTTTGCGAAATTGAGTCGGTTCAAATTGAATCGTTGCGACTTTAACACTCATTATTTAGCCTCCTTGCTCAGTACGGGGGTCAATACCGGCTTGGGCCCTTGATAGGCATCGGACGGTTTCCATGCGGTGGGCATATCTTCTGGGAAGGTTTTGAAGTAGTAACGACCGCGTGTCGCGACGCTAATGGCGACGTGCAGTACCGGGCCAACCAGCATGGCGATAAAGGAGGCATAAACCATTGGATACATGCCAAGCACGCCAGCAGCGCCGATGGCGACCGCAACGCAGAGTGCAATCACGCCACTCGGGTTCCACATGCGCAGATACTCTTTTCGGAACTCGACAAAGTCTGACGGTGCCAGATGCAGCATCTTACGGCAGACATAGTAATCCGCGAGGATAATGAATACCCACGTGTTGGTGAGAATACCGGTAATCGACAAGAAGGTGCCGGTGTACTGGAGAATATTACAGACGTAGAACACCACGCCGAGCAACCAGACCAGCAACATCCACCATTGACGGCCAGGACGATAGTTCAACGCCATATCCATGGTGTTCGACAGGGCAATGGAGCCAGAGTAAAGGTTGAGTACGTTGATACGAATCTGGGTGATCACCGCGAACAGTACGCCGGTTAATCCAATGATCAGTGGGAATACAAATCCGGGATCCAGCGCCAGTGACCAGACATCTTGCCCCTGAATATGCGGCATTAGCGTATAGGCCATAAACGCACCAAACAGCATCACCACCACAATCGGAATCAACATGCCCAACATAATGGTTGCCGTGCCTTTGTGGCTGATACCCGGACGGGCGAAGCGGCCATAATCGGTTGCCATCAAGCCCTGGAACACGATCTGTCCATTGGCCATATTCATGACTAACCAGATCGCATTGCTGTCAATTTCACCTTTAGGCTGCCAGCCGCTAAAGCCCACTGAAGGGTAGTGATGCGTAAGCTGCCAGATACAGAAGCCGAACAGCAGGATGAAAATCGGCACCCCCCAGGTTTGCAGGAATTGCATCGAGGACATGCCTTTCCACACAAACCAGATCGCGGCCAGCCCCATCAAGGCAAAAATTGCAATACCGGTTATTGAGTTGACCGGCACGCCTGCATAGTTGGCGATGGCATGGGAAACTATGGTGCCTTCAAACAGGAAGTAAAAAATAAAGTTAACGGCGTAGATCAGAGAGGTGAATGCCGAGCCCATGTAACCAAAGCCGAGTCCACGCGTCATCAGATTCAGTGACAATCCCTCTTTGCTCGCCATTTTCATGATGCAGGAGCCAATCAGGGTGGCGAACACCACCATGTAGCCAATAGGCAGCAGCAGGAGCGGCCAGCCGACCTGATAGCTGATATCCGCGCCGAGGCTAAACCAGAACATGGCGGTTGAGTTGCCCAGCAGCACTAAAATGATCGCCGGAATCGGCCAGCGATAGTGTGACGGCACTCGGCCGACGGCGTAATCTTCCACCGCTTCCGCTTCGGTGATGTCTTGTGGTCCCTGAAACCACGTTTTTAACTTGCTCATAGCGTTACTCCAAAAAAAAAGCCCCGCCGACAGCATTGCCGGTGGGGCTTCTTCGCCTGAAATCGATGTATTGGAGTGGCACTCAGCCACAAACCGCTTTCCAGACTACGGCGCCTGTTCCTGACCAGCAGGATGCGGTAATTAGAGTGAAGCAATTGGCGTGCCAGAGTTGAGAACAGAGAAGGGATGGTTGTTGCAGTGCAGCGCGCGATTGGTCGCCATGAAGGGCAACCCTACGACAACCGTGCACGGTTTGATGCGCAACTACGCTATCCGGCATTGTGCACGTTTTTGTAGGGTGCGCATTTTTGCGCACAGGCACCAAAACAGTGCAGTCCGCACTGTGATTGCACGCATGCAAAGTTTTATTTGATGCAATAAAAAAGCCGATAACCGTTGCCAGTTATCGGCTTTATCGCGTTAAGCGAGATTACGCGTTCAGCAACTGATTCGCGGTTTTCTCAACCAGCGCCAGCAGGACTTTGATATCTTCCAGCGTTACCGTTGGGTTCAGCAGCGTCAACTTCAGGCAGGTGACGCCCTGGTTTTCGGTTACGCCGACGTTAGCGCGACCAGAATCCAGTAGCGCATCACCGATGCGTTGGTTGAACAGGGCAATCTGCGCGATATCGGTCAGTTGCTCTGGACGGTAGCGGAACAGCACGCTAGCCAGCTGCGGCTGCATAACCAGCTCAAGGCGTGGTTCTGCAGCGACAAATTTAGCCACTTCCTGCGCCAGGGTCACACCGTGATCGATGATCGCCGCGTACTGTTTCTGACCCAATGCTTCGAGACCCATCCACAGTTTCAGCGCATCGAAACGACGCGTGGTCTGCAGAGATTTCGATACCAGGTTAGGTACGCCGGCTTCTTCGTCGAATTCGGAGTTCAGATAAGCCGCCTGATAACGCATCAGCTCATAGTGACGCTCGTCTTTCAGCAGGAATGCACCACAGCTGATGGTCTGGAAGTACTGTTTGTGGAAGTCCAGGGTGACTGAATCCACCAACTCCAGGCCGTCCAGGTAATCACGATACTTCTCAGAAAGCAGCAGTGCGCCGCCCCATGCCGCGTCTACGTGTACCCAGATATTGCGCTCGGCAGCAATACCCGCGATTTCACGCAGTGGGTCGATGGCACCCGCATCCGTGGTACCCGCGGTGGCGACGATAGCCAGAATCTGCTCACCGTTCGCTTCCGCCTGCGCCAGCTTGGCTTTCAGGTCAGCTACATCCATACGGGCGAATTCATCAGATTTCACCTGTACAACGGACTGATAGCCGTGGCCGAGCAGGGCCATGTTCTTCTGCACGGAGAAGTGTGCGTTCTCGGAACACAGCACTTTAATCTTACGCAGATCGCCTGTAATGCCATTCTGCTGAACAGAGTGGCCCTGACGCGCATAGAAAGCATCACGCGCCAGCATCAGACCCATCAGGTTACTCTGGGTGCCACCACTGGTGAACACACCAGCATCACCGG
>NZ_BBOC01000149.1:0-5662 GCF_001485335.1 Type-D symbiont of Plautia stali
TGATTCATTCGATTTAGATAAGCGAAGAGCAAACCGATTTTTTAAAAATCGCATGCGATCATCAGTTTTTAGAGGGTTATTGAAAAAACATGACATAAAAGTGCGATAGCACTCCTTAGGGCGGGTACTTTGTCTGACGTCGGCGCTACTGAAAAAATTAGTTTTATCCACGGAATCTAGCCGATAAAAACGTAGAGATAAATAAGACTAGAGCACATAAATTAGAATATGAATCGGCTATAAAAAGACGAAATTTTTAAAATGTTATACTTCTGTGGGTGTTGAAATTTACAACAAACCTCCTGAGGGATTGTTTGAGTATCTAAAAGTATGGGGTTTTATTTTTATCCGCTTAATCTGGTGAAAATTCGTGGGCTATCGAAAGCTCATTGATACTCACATTATTTTTTCCAGCGATAAATACCGACAGGTTTGTCAGGTATTTTTGAAAATAAGGCATATGATGTGAGTTTAACTTGTGGCTTAAAATATCTTGTTTCCGTAAAAGTTATTTATGTTGTTTATAATCGCTTTTGTCGCCAGCTGAAGCTGGCTTAATTAAATCATTCACGAGTTAATGTTCATAGTGTAAGATGTTTAAAATTGATTGTTGAAGGTGGACTACACCTCGTTGATTAACATCGTGATGTTAGCAATTTCATCATTAATTTCCATGAGCAAGCCATTTTCGATTAAAAGCTCATTAGTATTCTCCTTAAAGCCGACACAAGGGATTTGGCCCAGTAACTCTGCTGTAAGCATACTATTTCAGACTCTATATTCAATCTTTGCAAAAAGAAGTTTGATGGGCACAGAAGTCTCCTGTGTGAAGTTGCTCAGGTCACTTGAAGAGAAAACGCCAGCCTTTCGAAGCATCTCTCTGAAGCCATGCAGGATAAAGAGGCTTTAGCTGGCTTTGAGCAGAAAGTTATGACGACAAGGTAGGGGGCGGGAAGCAAGGAAGGACAACTTTCTGCAAGGCCTAAAAGTGCTCGCCAGTGACATGGTGGCATGTGTATGGCAGGAGCGATGGGATAAAAACGGTAGCTGTCTTCAATCCCATGGTGCACTATGCTGACCGCAACATGGACTATGTATACACAGTCATCACTTACTGTTCGCGTGGCGCTTCAGTGAAGCACCTTATCGGCCTGAATGATGAAGAGGGCTGGAAAGGTGCTCTACAGCACCAACATACAGCTCTCAAGGGAAAGTTTATGTTCAACTGACTTTGGCAATCTGCCCGGTTTAGCCACGAAGGTAGATTTTTAAAAGGGTGAGGTCCTATATCGTTTTCTTGAATATACGAGAAAATACACTCGGCAAAACGTGCCAGAGAGTAATGACTTCCCAAATTTTTTTTTGTGTGTGGTTCAACCATGCCGCGATACCCTGATCATAAAACTGAGGCCACACCTATCGGCAGGTAGCATGATTTTAGTTACAACACACGTTAGCCTTCCTTACTAGACACAGCATCGAGCCGAACATGAAACCCCGCGCCCCTCTCCACCCAGACCCGCGCCGTACCTGCACCCCGGTTGCCCCCACTGACCAGCCGCCGCCGCCCGGCCCGGAGGGCCGGTAAGTCGTTTAAGGTTTCTGTATGAATGCTGTAACTACTGGGTTCTTCGTGGCTGTCAGTTTTAGCTGCGGGTTCTTTCTTTCGTCTGCGACCGTCTGACTTCGATGCGCCTGAAAGGCCGCTGCTTAAACGGCGGTCGGGCAGGAAGGTGTCCTGACCGGCGCCCTGGCTAATCAGAAGCAATCATTTACTGATGGGGAAAACATGTATCATGTTGGCTGCCATGGGATAGATACCCAGCAAGCGCGTTGACGCTTTGAGTTTTTCCATCGACGCTCCTTCTTCTGGCATACGGCCCCCCATACCGTCACCCCCTCAGCGAGATGAGAAGGACGGTTCTGGCTCTCTTCACCAATCTCAATGGTCTCCCCACTGCTGAGCGTGATGACAAGCGATGACACCTCTCGTGATTCAGCGGCTCCTGATTCATCTTTAAGCGTAATTTTCATCGATTCGTGCTCCCTTTATTGAGTAAATACCGGATGTAACGTGGTTTCCTATGCATTACATAGGGATACCGCACTTCCGTACTATTAACGAAACCAGATCATACAGGGCAGGAATGATTGGGTGTGCTGTCGGGGCCGCAGTTATTTAACTGTCAGCGAGGGGCTCGGAGATCAATAAAGCGAACATACTTTATGAGCTCGAGAGGATTGCAGCTTCATCTGACGACCTCCAGACGAAAGCTTTCGCGAGAGATGCTGCAAGATTGCTGAGGAACGGCGAACACCGGGCGTTACAGAAGTAAAATAAAGGCCCGGAAGTCGTAGCTTACCGGGCCAGGCGCAATCCTGCGCCAGACATTACCAACGAGAGCAGGTCCATATCACAGGGAAGTAATAAGAGACCTTCAGATAAAAGCCCAGCGTTCTGGTAATGCATGCGAAGCGGCTGAATTGTGTCTTGCTGGCTCCTCAGAACGCCGCAACCAGCCTGCGCAGACTGCAAACCTGCATTTAAAGAAGGCACTACGGACTCAATTACACGTGTAAGGGTTCACGCTGCGATCTTATACGGGCACTGCCCGGGGTAAGCACTAAATAGGGCAGGCGAGGGCAATCAGTGACCGGCTGGAAATTTCGTGTTGCCTGCACTGAACTGAGACACTAACCAAAGACGCCGGCATACGCGCCAAAAGAGCAAACGCCACACATGACTACTGATACCGCTGCCGCTGCTAACGTAATTTTTTTCACTTTCCGCCTCCTTGAATGCTCGCTGAAGCCTTCAGCCTGGCAGCTATTTCGGTCCTGTAAACCCGCAGAATAATTCCAGGATGAATCCTTAAGGCCGCTCCCGTCGGAATGCAATATGTTCCATGCCGGGACTGTTGCCACCAGGTTCAGCAGGGAGGGAATTAACATTGGCCAGATGTGGGGCTGTACAACCAGCAATTCTGGATACCATCGGCTCAGGCTGTCTCAGATCAACTCAGTACTTCAGCACCTTTCGCCTGTTTATCAGCAACTCAGACGAAACAAGGACGTTTTTACCACACTTTTTGCAAATAAAATGACAATGCACATTTATTATATTTTTGTACAAATTTCGGATCAACCGTACAACTTTCATTCATTTGTCTGACCTTTCTTTGGAGGATTAACTTATGCGCCAGAATCGTTTCGCTCCGAACTCTTCTGAAGCAATCGCTCAGTACTTCAGTAAAGCGTCCCTGCCTTCCCAGCAGGAAACGCTCGGACAGATTGTGGTGGAGATCCTCAGGGAAGGCCGAAACCTGAACCGTAAGTCCATTTGCACCAAACTGCTTCACCGTTCTGAACTCGCTTCAGGTTCTGAAGAAGAGCATCACTATCACCAACTGATCGGCCTGCTTTTTGACCGCGAAGGCTGATAAGGCCACTGAGTTCAGAATTGAACGTCATGCCTTAATACGCATCCATACGTGCAGTCCTGACTGACCACTTCCGACGGTTTCGGCATAACATTTAATTCCATCACGTAAATACAGCTTCAGGCAGTAACCAGAGACAGACATGAACAGCAGTAATCAGCAACAGGCAATCGATGAGATCATTGGTGAAGCAGCTCTCGCTCTGCTGCAGCAGGGCGGGCCCGTTAACCTGCGCGCCCTTATCGTTCAGTTGAACGAGATGCACTCAGTTGCCGAAGATGCGGAAAGAGGGGCGCTCATAACACTGGCCCTCGCGAAAATCAGGGAGAGCCAGGCTGAAGGTGCCACCGTGCCCCGTAAAGGAGTTGAAAAAGACGGCTATGTGCATTCGCAGTTTGCAGGCTTAAAGATCTCCCCCAATACGCGTAAACACTGACCCCAACTTATTCTGTACGATATATAATCAACTGAACTCAGGTGCAGGGAACACTCAGATGCAGATGCCAGATGATATTTTCAGCCCTCTTTCTGATCGCGAGCTGGCAGAGCACTTCCGAAATGCGGGTGGCGAACTGAAAGAAGAAGCTGCGGTACTTGGATTCGTCATCCGTAGTCTGTTAGCGAATGAAGGTCGTGTAAGCAATAAAGCCATCATACTCAGCCTGATTAACGCGCTGGAATCAAGCCATTCTGCTCATCAGGCTGACACATTGCGTCGGACCCTCCAGCTCGTAGTGGGGTACACCCCCCTGATGACACCTGACAGTGCTCTTCCCATCAGCACATCCTGGCAGGCCGGAGTCACATAAGGCTGGCTTTCCGGCAAAATAATCCGCCCCACAGTTCGCTGTCTCAAGCCTGAAGAGACTGCGTAATCCTCTGAGCGTGAAGGAATGCTTCTCATAAAATTCCCCCTGGAAATCTTCGCTAAAAATGGTCCAAAGACTGACATTTGTGGAGAGACCGTAACTCCAGAACGACAGATTTTAGAAACGCAGTATGATAAAAATGTCGTATGACCAGTTTCGAAATATTACTGTAAAAATAAACCTCCACACTCTGTGTGTAGCTTCATACAGTACGCGTTACTTACGAGATTTCAGGCAGCATTAATGCCACGCCCGCACTCGCGGGCATTTTTTTTACACAACCTCGCCTGATGATGGGTGCTGAGTGACGTCAGAAGCGGCCAACCTTGAAAAGTCTACGTCTGATGATGAAACGGAAGATGTTACGGACATAGACAACAATCCTTTTTGTCTTCAGTGAGTAAAAGACGAGCAACAGCTTATCAGGGAAAACGATAAGTCCGTTCTTATTGAACAGCTCTACATCGTAAAGATGACGATGGCTGGCTTATTGCCAGTGCGTCCTCTGGATTTCTCCTCATAGAGAGTCTCGTGTAGCCGTCATTTGTGGCGACCAGTTTCATGCTTTTGATATGACCACACTGTTATTAATCAGCCATCCAATGGGGTACTGTGTTGGCCATGTTTATTCAGTCACTGACATCCATTCTGACAGGCTGCAGGATCAGGTTCTGATCACTTACTACGCCATCGTTTTTGTAATGGCTAAATTCAGATGTCGCCTCGGGGGTGCGGGCATTTAAAAGAGCCTTAACAACTTCCAGTCACGGCTTTATCTCAGGGTATCAATTCAGGACGAATGATTCATGGAGCGATGCCAGATGAAATACATCATAGCGAGCGGCAATACCATTAACATTATCAGCAGGTAGTAAAGGACTAAGAGTGTGCTCTGGTGGCGGATTTCCAGTTGGTGGTATTTCTGCCAGAACCGGGCTGGGGCAATAAGGAGTCCAATGCGCTCGATGGCGATGATTGCAAAGGGAAAAAGTATGATCGGCACTATCAGCGTAGCGTACCACCAGCCAGGGCACTGCTCCTGATAAAACAGGATCGCCATCATTCCGGGATAAATTAATCCGATTAACATATTTTTTATGAACGTCACGCTACGGAGGTAAGTGAGAAAAGGGCCGTAGCTTTTCGGTACCTGCTTTCTTTGGGCCGGGTTTCCGCCATAGTGGCGTTTTTTGTTACGAGACATCGTGTTCTGGATACTCCCTTCCCCGGGAACTTCTCAATAGCGGACTGGATTGCACTGATGGCGATTTGACGCCTGTCACTTCCCTGAGTTCGCCTGTTAAAGGAACGAGTGATGGTGATGGAAAAGCGGGCATTATTGCTACCCGCTTA